>NZ_BAAAKJ010000019.1:0-27997 GCF_039527695.1 Kitasatospora putterlickiae | reverse complement strand
CTCCCCGCACACCGTGTAGGCCGTGACGATCGCGTGCGGCCGCTCGGCCCGGGCCGAGGGCCGGGCCGGTGAACCTCCGGCGGCCACCGCCCCCGCCGACCGCACCGACGAGATCATCGACGCCGCCGCGCGCGCCTTCGCCCGCCAGGGGTTCCAGGCGACGAGCCTGCGCGGGCTCGCCGGCGACCTGGATCTGACGCACGGCACGCTGCTCTACTACTTCGACTCCAAGGAAGCCCTGCTGGAGGCGGTCCTCAACCGCCGTGACCGCCAGGCCGACACCGCCTACATCACACCCGTCACCAGCTACGACAAGGTGTACAACGTCTACCGGCGGGCCCTGCACAACGAGGCCCACCCGGAACCCGTGGCCCTCTACTCGGCCATGCTCTGCGAGGCCACCGACCCCGGCCACCCCGCCCACGCCTTCTTCGCCACCCGCTACACCCGCGTCCTCGACACGCTCTCCACCGAGATCGCCTCCCTGCAACAGCGGGGCTTCCTGCACCCCGGGCTCGATCCCGAGACGGAGGCCGCCCTGCTGACGGCCCTGTGGGACGGCCTTCAGCTGCACGCCCGTTACCTCGGCGACGCGGGCATCCCCGAGCGGCTCCTCCGCCACCTCGACAACCTGATCGCCGACTCCGTCCCCACCGACCGCCGGTCCGACCTGCTGACCCGCGCGCCCGCCGTCTGACCCGCGCACCGGCTTCCTGGCCCGCGCACCGGCTTCCTGACGCCCCGGCGGTCCGCCCCCCGGGGGGGCGCCCCCCTGCACCGCCACCATCGAGCACCGATCGGGGACCCTCCTGGCCAGCCGCGACCCCACGGCTTGATTGCAGGTCGATCACCTCATATCGGACTCTTTACGCCAATCATATGAAGTGCTCCCCATCTGTGATACATCAGTGCGATCAGGCCGCCCCGGCGCACGCCGATGGGCACCGGCCACCCGCCCAGAGGGGAAGACACATGACGCTGCGCAGGCTGGATCGCCCACGCCGGACGAAGTCGGGGGCCGGCAGACGGAGAAGGCGTCGGCCGTCACGGTTGCTCTGTGTCCTGGTCGGCATGCTCGTGGCCTTCACCGGGTTCGGGCTGAGCGGCCTCAACACGGCGCCGGCCGCCGAGGCGGCGCCGCTGTCGACCTTCTCGAAGACGGGAATCGACCTCACCAACCCGTCGACGGCGACCGCCACGACCGCGGGGTCGGCCCGGCCCGGGGACACCGTCAAGTGGGTGCTGGACTACAAGAACAGCACGACCACGGACGCCGACGTGTCGATCACCGACCCGATCACCGGCGGGCAGGCCTACGTCGACAACTCCCTGCAGCTGCCGCCCGGTTTCACCGGCTCGGTGGCGGGCGGCACGCTGGCGGCGAAGGGGCCCGTCCTCCAGGGGACGACCTCGGCCGCGTCGCCCGTCTTCAGCTCGCAGCCCGTCGTCTTCAACACCCCCGGCGGTGACGGCTACTCGGTCGACGGGTACAAGAACAACATCTACACCGTCTTCCACCACAACAACTCGCGGACGTCCGTGTTCTGCGCGACGCTGGCCGGCGCGGTCTGCCCGGGCTGGCCCGCGTTCTCCTCCTACGTGGACCCGAAGGCCGGAACGCCGCTGGGGACGGGAACCGTCGGCTACTGGACCATGCACGTGAACGGTTCGTTCATCGCCAACGGCAAGCTGTACTGGCCGGTGGCGGTGAACACCGACTTCGGCATGCAGTGCCTGGACCTGGACGCCCGGGTCAGCTGCGGCTACCTCAAGCTCGGCACGGCACCGGTCGCCGGCTACATCCTCGCAGGCGACGGCATCGCGGCGGCCGACGGCAACCACTACTACATCGACATCGCGGGCAACCTGGACTGCGTCACGCCGGGCGGCACCGCGTGCGGTTCCGTCAACGTCACGGGCGGCGAGATCATCGGCGGCGCACCGGGCTACGAGGTGGGCACGTACGGCCGCTACGTGTACGTCACCTACGTCAACGCCGCGCGCACCAGCGACAACCTGTCGTGCTTCGACACCGTGACCCACCAGGTGTGCGCGGGCTTCCCGATCGCGACCGGTGCTCCGCAACCCGTTGGCTTCAGCAGCGAGGTGTTCCCGGTCGTCTCGTCGAGCGGCACCTTCCTCGGGGCCTGTGCAGTCTACGGCTCGGCCTGCTACACGCCCACCGGCACGGCGCTCGCGAACCCGTGGAGCCAGCGGATCTACTCCTTCGGCGCGAGCGGCCAGGGCTACGGCACCGGCACGCTGATCGGGACGAAGTACTACACCGGCAACAGCAACGTGGTGGACTGCTACGACTTCGCCCAGCCGCTGGTCGCCGGCAAGGTCCAGCCCTGCGCAGCCTTCACCACGCACCCCCCGAACCCGCGCAGCTACACCGTGCGCGCCCTGGCGAACCTGCCCGGCTGCATGGCCTCGAACGGTGACAGCGCGCGGATCAGCATCTTCAACGCCGAGACCGGCGCTCCCTGCGCCGCCGCCACCAGGAGCGTGCAGCTGACCCCGGACGTCTACTACTGCGACGGGAAGTCCGGGCACACCACCGCGTGGGGAACCGTTTCGCTGCCGGGCCTGGACGGCTCGCAGTACCACGGCGCCACGCTGACGCTGACCGGGGCCGACGGCGCCCCCGTGCCGGGCTGGGCCGACGTGCCCTTCCCGAAGTCCGGCCCGCAGTCCATCGACATCTCCTCGATACCCGTCTCCGGCGACACCGCCTCGCTCACCGCCACGGTCAGCCTGACCGCGGTGACCAGCGAGGCCGCGGTCAACGCCGCGAAGGTCAAGGTGACGTGGGTCGGCGACAGCGTGCAGGTCTGCTACCGGACGGTCCTGCCGCCGGTGTCCTGCCAGCAGTCGGCCCCGGTCACCAACACCGCCACCGCCGTCACCACGGCCGGCGGCACGAGTGACGCGCCGGGCCAGACCTCGGGCGCGGTGACCTTCAACGTGGCCCCGTCGGCCGAGCAGTGCATGCTGCACCTCACCAAGACCGCCAACCCCGCAACCGCCAGACCCGGCGACCCGGTGACCTACACGATCAAGGTCGCCAACACCGGCACCCAGGACTACGTCGCCGCCGCCCCGGCCTCGCTCAGCGACAGCGTCACCAAGGTCCTAGGCGACTCCTCCTTCGACCCCGCGAGCCTGCAAGCGTCGGCCGGAAGCGCCACGTACGACCAGGCCGGGAAGGTGATCAGCTGGTCCGGCCCCCTCGCGGCGGGCGCCACGGCCACCATCACGTACACGGTGAAGGTCAACGACCCCGACCTCGGCGGTCACCTGATGACGAACCGGGTCGTCACCCCGCCAGGAGTCGCATCGAACTGCGCCGCGGCCTCCACGGACGAGGACTGCGCCGTTGACGTCCCCGTGCAGTCCCTGCGGGTCGTGAAGACGACTCCGACCACCAAGGTGACGGCCGGCGAGAAGGTCGACTACACGATCACGGTCACCAACACCGGCGCCGCCGACTACACCGCCGCCGCCCCGGCCTCGTTCACCGACGACCTGAGCGCCGTCCTCGACGACGCCGTCTACAACCACGACGCGTCGGCGACCGGCGGCGCGGTGACCTACGCGGCGCCCACGTTGTCCTGGTCCGGCCCGCTGCCGGTGGGCGGCACCGTCACGGTGACCTACTCGGTGAAGGTCGACGATCCCGACACCGGTGACCGGAAGCTGGACAACACCGTGGTCACGCCACCCGGCTCGGGAGGCAACTGCGCGCCCGGCTCGACCGACCCCGCCTGCCGCGTCCAGATACCGGCGCGGGCGTTCTCGCTGGTGAAGACGGCGTCGCAGCCGACGGCCGACCTCGGTGACACCGTGACCTACACGCTGAAGGTCACCAACACCGGGGCGGCGGACTACACCGCCGCGGATCCGGCCGCGTTCACCGACGACCTGAGCGGCGTGCTCGACGACGCCGGCTACAACGACAACGCCTCGGCCACCGCCGGATCCGTCCACTACACCGCGCCCTCCCTCACCTGGTCCGGCCCGCTGGCCACGGGAGCCTCCGCGACGATCACCTACAGCGTGACCGTCAACTCCCCCGACAACGGCGACCGCCTGCTCCACAACACGGTCACCAGTCCCCCCGGGTCGGGCGGCAGCTGCGTCCCGGGCAACACCGACCCCGCCTGCCGCAGCGACGTTCCGGTGCCGGAGACGCCGGCGGTGTCGCTGGTGAAGTCGGCCTCGACCGGCACGCTCGTCGCCGGTGAGCCGATCACCTACACGTTCGAGGTCAAGAACACCGGCAACGTCACGCTCAAGGACGTGAAGGTCTCCGAGGGCGCGTTCACCGGCAGCGGCACCCTCTCCCCGGTCACCTGCCCGACCGCCGAAGCCGCCACCCTCGCCCCCGGCGCGACGGTGACCTGCACCGCCACCTACACCGTCACCCAGGCCGACATGGACGCCGGCTCCGTCAAGAACACCGCCACCAGCACCGGCACTCCCCCGAAGGGCGAGCCTCCGGTGTCGCCCCCGTCCGACGTGACGGTCACCGCGACCGACCAGCCCGCCCTGTCCCTGGTGAAGTCGGCCTCGACCGGCACGCTGGTCGCGGGTGAGGAGGTCGTCTACACGTTCGAGGTCAAGAACACCGGCAACGTGACGTTGAAGGACGTCAAGGTCGCCGAGGGCACGTTCACCGGCAGCGGCACCCTCTCCCCGGTCACCTGCCCGACCGCCGAGGCCGCCACCCTCGCCCCCGGCGCGACGGTGACCTGCACCGCCACCTACACCGTCACCCAGGCCGACATGGACGCCGGCTCCGTCAAGAACACCGCCACCAGCACCGGCACCCCGCCGCGCGGCGAGCCGCCGGTCTCCCCGCCCACCGAGGCGATCGTCCCGGCGCCGGAGAAGCCGGCGGTGGCGCTCGTGAAGTCCTCCTCCACCGGCACCCTGGTCGCCGGTGAGCGGATCACCTACTCGTTCGCCGTCACCAACACCGGCAACGTCACCCTCAAGAACGTCAAGGTCGACGAGGTCGCGTTCACCGGTAGCGGCAAGGTCGACCCCGTCGTCTGTCCGAAGGAGGCCGCCTCCCTGGCGCCCGGCGCCACCGTGCTCTGCACCGCCGCCTACACCGTCACCCAGGCCGACGTGGACGCCGGCTCGGTGAAGAACACCGCCACCGCCACCGGCACTCCCCCGAAGGGCGAGCCCCCGGTGTCGCCCCCGTCCGAGACGACGGCGACCACGACCGACCAGCCCGGTGTCTCGCTGGTCAAATCCGCCGCCACCGGCCAGAGCGACAAACTGGTCGCCGACGAGAAGATCACCTACAGCTTCGCGGTGCGCAACACCGGCAACGTGACGCTGAAGGACATCACCGTCAACGAGGGCCAGTTCACCGGCCACGGCAGGCTCGACCCGATCACCTGCCCCAACGAGGCGGCCTCGCTCGCACCCGGCGCCACCGTCACCTGCACCGCCACCTACACGGTCACCCAGGCCGACGTCGACACCGGAACCGTCAAGAACACCGCGACCGCCACCGGCACCCCGCCCCGCGGTGAGCCCCCGGTGTCACCCCCGTCCGACGTGGAGGTGCCGCAGCCGCCCAAGCCGGCTATCAGCCTCGTCAAGTCGGCCCAGACCCAGAAGCCCGGCAAGCTGGTCGCCGGCGAGAAGACCACCTACACCTTCGCCGTCACCAACACCGGCAACGTGACGCTGAAGGACATCACCGTCAACGAGGGCGAGTTCACCGGCCACGGCAAGCTCGACCCGATCACCTGCCCGAACGGCACGGCCTCGCTCGCACCCGGTGCCACCGTCACCTGCACCGCCACCTACACCGTCACCCAGGCCGACGTCGACACCGGAACCGTCAAGAACACGGCCACCGCCACCGGCACCCCGCCCACGGGTGAGCCTCCGGTCTCCCCGCCCTCCGACGTCACCATCCCCTCCAACGGGAAGGGCCTGCTCGGCCTCGCCAAGACCGCCGAGGTCACCGACACCAACGGAAGGACCGACACCGGCGACCGCATCGACTGGAGGCTCACCGTCACCAACCAGGGCACCCTCACCATCACCGACATCAAGGTCAACGACCCCACCGCCGGTGACGTGAGCTGCCCCAGGTCCGGCCTCGCCCCCGGCGAAACGATGACGTGCACCACCAGGCCGCACACCATCACCGCCCAGGACGCCGAACGCGGCAAGGTCGTCAACACCGCCACCGCCACCGGAAGGGCCGGCGACACCCCGCTCACCTCCCCCGAGGCCTCCGCCAGCGTGAAGGTCGAGCCCGACGACGCCCCCGCGGCGCTCGGCGGCCCGAGCGGCCCGGCGGGCCCCGAGCCGTCCGGCCCGTCCGGCGTCCTCGCCCGCACCGGCACCATCGCCCTCACCGCGACCGGCGTCGGCGGCCTGCTGCTGATCCTCGGCGCGCTCGCCCTCGGCCTCAGCAAGCGTCGGCGGCGCGACCACTGACCGACCCGGCCACCTGACCGGCGCCCCGCCGAAGGGACGACGAAGGGCCCGGGCCACCGCATCGCGCGGCGGCCCGGGCCCGCTTCGTACCCGGCTTCGTACCCCGGCTACGACGCGGCGGCCGCGAGCTGCCGCTCCAGGTCGGCCAGCGTCCGGTAGCAGTTCAGCACCTGGGCGATCGACGAGTTCGGCTCGCGACCCTCACGGATGGCGGCGACGAACTCGCGGTCCTGCAGCTCGATGCCGTCCATCGAGACGTCGACCCCGCTCACATCGATCGGCTCGTCCTTCCCGGTCACCAGGTCGTCGTAGCGCGCGATGTAGGTGCCGGTGTCGCCGATGTAGCGGAAGAAGGTGCCCAGCGGCCCGTCGTTGTTGAACGAGAGCGACAGCGTGCAGATCGCCCCGTTCTCCGCGCGCAGTTGGACGGACAGGTCCATCGCGATCCCGAGCTCGGGGTGGATCGGCCCCTGGATCGCGTTGGCCTGCACGATCGGCGACCCGGTCTGGTAGGCGAACAGGTCGACGGTGTGCGCGGCGTGGTGCCACAGCAGGTGGTCGGTCCAGGAACGCGGCTGGCCGAGCGCGTTGAGGTTCTCCCGGCGGAAGAAGTAGGTCTGCACGTCCATCTGCTGGATCCGGTAGTCCCCGGCCTGGATCCGCTGCCGCACCCACTGGTGGCTGGGGTTGAAGCGCCGGGTGTGCCCCACCATGGCGACCAGACCGGTGCGCCGCTGCGCCGCGTGGCACGCCTCGGCGTCCTCCAGCGACGCCGCCAGGGGGATCTCGACCTGGACGTGCTTGCCCGCCTCCAGGCAGGCGAGCGTCTGAGCGGCGTGCATCGGGGTGGGCGTGGCGAGGATGACGGCGTCGACGTCGTCCGCCGCCAGCGCCTCCTCAAGGCTCGCGACGGCGCGGCCCGCGCCCTGCTCCTCGGCGAACCTCCGGGCCCGTTCGAGCGTGCTGCTCACGACGGCGGTCACCTCGACGCCCTCGATCCGCCGCAGCGCGGCCGCGTGCTTGGCGCCGAAGGCACCGCCGCCGACCAGGGCGATCCGGACGGTCTGCTCGTCAGTCATGTCACTCCTTCGCGCCGGGCGTCTCGCCCCGCGGGTGGTTCTCAAGGATCAGGTGGCCGACGGCCGTGTTGGACGCCGGTACGTGGTAGAAGCGGTGCTTGACCTCGGTCCTGCCGGATCCGTCGACGTCGCTCATCGCCCCGCGGGCGATCAGCCACATGACCAGCTCGATGCCCTCCGAGCCGGCCTCCTCGACGTACTCCAGGTGCGGCACCCGGGACAGGCCCTCCGGGTCCGCGACCAGCCGGTCCAGGAACGCGTTGTCCCATTCCCGGTTGATCAGACCGGCGCGCGGGCCCTGCAACTGGTGGCTCATCCCGCCGGTGCCCCACACCTGGACCTTCAGCGGCCTGTCGTAGGACTCGATCGCCCTGCGCAGCGCCTGGCCGAGCTTGAAGCACCGCGCGCCCGAGGGCACCGGGTACTGCACCACGTTGACGTGGAACGGGATCACCTTGCACGGCCACCGCTCGACGTCGCCGAACATCAGCGACAGCGGGACGGTCAGCCCGTGGTCGACGGTCATCTCGTTGGCGAGGGTGAGGTCGAAGTCGTCCTGGATCAGCGTGTGCGCGATGTGCGCGGCCAGCTCCGGATCGCCCTCGATGCCGGGGACCGGCCGGGGCCCGTAGCCCTCGTCGGCGGTGGGGTAGGCCGCACCGGTGCCGAGCACGAAGGTCGGGACCAGCGACAGGTCGAAGGTGGAGGCGTGGTCGTTGTAGACCAGGACGATCACGTCGGGGAGGTTCTCCCGCTCCCACCGCTTGGAGAACTCGTAGCCCTCGAAGACCGGCCGCCAGTAGGGCTCGTCGGTCTTGTGGTGGTCCATCGCCGCGCCGATCGCCGGCACGTGCGAGGTGAACACCGCGCCGGTGACGGTGGCCCGTCCCTTCGGCGCACGCCGGTCGGTGTGCGCCGCTTCGAGGACGGCGTGGTCGATCCGGTTGCCGGCGATGGAGCGGCCACCGCCGACCATCATGTCGCGGTAGTCCTGCTCGGTCATGCCGGTCATCGACCCGGCCATCTGCTGGAACGACAGCCCGAGCGTCGCACCCCACTTGGCCAGGAAGTAGATGTTGCCGCCCTCGCGGATCGCGGCGTTGAGGTCGCGGTCGAGCAGCGCCCGCTTCTGCTCCTCCCGCAGCGGCCACGCGTCCAGGTAGGCGCGCTCGTCGGCGAGGTAGCTCTCGCGGTTCTCCGCCGTCATCAGCGACATGCAGAACTGGTTGAGGTGGTAGCCCTTGGCGGACTGCTCGGCGTCGAAGATCGTCGTCCCGGGGACCAGCTTGTAGCTCTTGTCCAGCGCCACGGTGGTGCCTCCAATCATGGGCGGTCAGGGGCGGTGAGGTCGGCGTCCGGCCAGTACAGGCGCACGGGGTTGTCGACCAGGAGCGCCTGCTGGAGCGCGGGCGTCGGCGCGATGTGCGGGACGAAGTCGACGAGCAGGCCGTCGTCGGGCATGTGGTCGGTGAGGTTCGGGTGCGGCCAGTCGGTGCCCCACAGCACCCGGTCGGGGAACTCCTCGACCACGCGGCGGGCGAACGGGACGACGTCCCGGTAGGCCCGTCGCTCGCCGTCCAGGGCGGCGGGGCCGCTCACCGACAGCCGCTCCGGGCAGCTCACCTTGCACCAGATGTCGTCCCTGGCCCGCATGAAGTCGAGGAACGCCTCGAACTCCGGGCCGTCCGGGTCCTTGCCGACGTCGGGCCGGCCCATGTGGTCGATGACCAGCGGCACCGGGATCGACAGCAGGAACTCGCGCAGCTCGGCGAGGTCGCCGGCCTCGAAGTAGACGACGACGTGCCAGCCGAGCGGCCTGATCCGCTCGACGACGTCCCGCAGGTCCTGCCGCGGCGCCGCGTCGACGAGCCGCTTGACGAAGTTGAACCGCACCCCGCGGACCCCCGCCTCGTGCAGGTCCCGCAGTTCCGCGGCGGAGACGCCGGGGCGGACGGTCGCCACGCCGCGGGCCCGGCCCCCGGAGGCCCGCAGGGCGTCGACCATGGCGCTGTTGTCGGCGCCGTGGCAGGTCGCCTGGACCACCACGTTCCGGGTGAAGCCCAGGTGGTCGCGCAGGGCGAAGAGCTGGTCCTTGGAGGCGTCACAGGGGGTGTACTTGCGCTCGGGCGCGTACGGGAACTCCTCCCCCGGCCCGAAGACGTGGCAGTGCGCGTCGACGGCGCCCTCGGGCGGCCGGAACCGCGGGCGGCTCGGGCCCGCGTACCAGTCCAGCCAGCCGGGGGTCTTCTCGAACGCGGCGGTCGGGTTCGTGGTCATGTCTCAGTCCTCGTAACGCAGTCCGAGCCCGGCCAGCGGGCCGCGCATGCCGTAGACGTCCAGCCCGAGCTCGCCCGCGCGGAACCGCGCGCGCTTGCCCTCCTCGGCCGCCTCGCGCGCGGCCGAGGCCTCGGCGACCTCGGCGGCCCGCTCGCGCGGCACCACGACGACGCCGTCACCGTCGGCCACGACCACGTCGCCGGGGCGCACCAGGGCGTTGCCGCAGACCACCGGCACGTTGACCGAGCCGAGCGTGGCCTTGACCGTGCCCTTGGCGTTGACCGCCCGGGAGAAGACCGGGAAGTCCATCCGCTCCAGGTCGGCCACGTCGCGCACGCCGCCGTCGATGACCAGGCCGCCGCAGCCGCGGGCACGGAACGACGTGGCGAGCAGCTCGCCGAAGAAGCCGTCCTCGCTCTCGGTGGTGCAGGCCGCGACGACCACGTCGCCCGGGCGGATCTGCTCCGCGGCGACGTGCAGCATCCAGTTGTCGCCGGGCTGCAGCAGCACGGTCACGGCCGTGCCGCACAGGCGTGCCTTCGGGTACACCGGACGCAGGTAGGGGCGCGTCAGCCCGGTGCGGCCCATGGCCTCGTGGATCGTCGCCACGCCGAACGCGGACAGCGCGGCGACGGCCTCGGGGTCGGCGCGGGTGATCGCCGTGCGGACGACGCCGATCTCGGTGTGTTCCATGCTCTGTTCTCCTCGGGTCAGCGGCCGGCGGTAAGGCGCGCGGCGAGTCGGGGGTAGACGCGAAGGGCGTTGCCGGCGTACACGGCGGCGCGCTCCTGGCCGGAGAGGTGCGGGGTCGCCTCCACGTACCGCTTCGTGTCGTCGAAGTGGTGGCCGGTCCGGGGGTCGACGTCGCGCACCGCGCCGATCATTTCGCTGGCGAACAGGAGGGACCTGCTGGGGACCACCTGGGTGAGCAGGTCGACGCCCGCCTGGTGGTACACGCAGGTGTCGAAGAAGACGTTGTCCAGCAGCGCCTCGGGGTCGGGCCTGCCCAGTGCCATCGCCAGGCCGCGGAACCGGCCCCAGTGGTAGGGCACCGCCCCGCCGCCGTGCGGGATCACGAACCTCAGCGTCGGGAAGTCGGCGAACAGGTCGCCCTGGATCAGCTGCATGAACGCCGTCGTGTCGGCGTTGAGGTAGTGGGCGCCGGTGGTGTGGAACGCCGGGTTGCAGGACGTGCTGACGTGGATCATCGCGGGGATGTCGTACTCGACCATCGCCTCGTAGATCGGGTACCAGCCGCGGTCGGTCAGCGGCGGCGCGGTCCACCGGCCCCCCGACGGATCGGGATTGAGGTTGACCGTCACCGCGCCGAGCTCCTCCACGGCACGGCGCAGTTCGGGCAGGCAGGTCGCGGGATCGACGCCCGGCGACTGCGGCAGCATGGCGCCCGTCGCGAAGCGGTCGGGGTAGAGCGTGGCGACCCGGTGGACCAGGTCGTTGCAGATCCGCGCCCACACGGAGGAGACCTCGAAGTCGCCGATGTGGTGGGCCATGAAGCTGGCGCGCGGCGAGAAGACCGTCAGGTCGGTGCCGCGCTCGTCCATGAGCCGCAGCTGGTTGCCCTCGATCGCCTGGCGCAGGTCGTCGTCGGTGATGACCAGGTGGTCGGGGTCGGGCGCGTTGGCGGGGTCGCCGACGGCCGCGATCTGCCGGTCCCGCCACCGCGCCAGCTGCGGTGGCGCGGTGGTGAAGTGACCGTGGCAGTCGATGATCATGCGTTCTCTCCTGGTGGCCGTCTGGGGGTCGGTGCTGGGCGCGGTCAGTGCTCGGCGCGGTCAGTGCTCGGCGCGGGCGGTGGGCCAGCCGGTGTACTGCTCCGCGAGGTAGGTGCGGCCCGCACGGGTGCCCACCACGTTGTCGAGCTCGCCGAGTTGGCGCCGGAGGTCGTACGGCGTGCCGTCGGGCGCGGTGTGCAGCAGCCGGGTCATCCAGAAGGAGAAGCTCTGTGCCCGCCAGACCCGTTGCAGGGCGCGCGGCTGGTAGTCGTCCAGCGCGGTGTCCCCCGCTTCGCCGAGCGCCCGCAGGAGGACCTCGGCGAGCACCTTCACGTCGTGGAGCGCGAGGTTGAGCCCGCGGGCGCCGGTCGGCGGCACGGTGTGCGCGGCGTCGCCCGCGAGCACCAGCGAGCCCCAGCGCATCGGCTCCTGCACGAAGGAGCGGAACCGCAGCACGGTCTTCTCGAAGACGCGGCCCTCCTTGAGGCGGAAGCCGTCCTCGCCGGCCACCCTGGCCTGGAGCGTGTCCCAGACCCGGTCGTCGGACCAGGCGTCGACGGACTCGTCGGGGCGGCACTGGAAGTACATCCGCTGCACGGCCTCGCTGCGCTGGCTGATCAGCGCGAACCCGTGCTCCGAGTGGGCGTAGATCAGCTCGGGCGCGCTCATCGGGGCCTCGGCCAGGATGCCGAACCAGGCGAAGGGGTACTCCTTGCCGTAGCGCACGCGCCGGTCCTCGGGCACCAGGTCGCGGCACATGCCGCGTGACCCGTCGGCGCCGACGACGTACCGTGCCCGGATCTCGTGCCGGGTCCCGTCGGCCGCGGTGTAGCGGACCCGGGGCGCGTCGGTGGTGACGTCGAGCACTTCGGTGTCCGTGACGCCGAAGTGGACCGTCCCGCCGTCCCGGTCGCGCGCGTCGGCCAGGTCGATGAACACGTCGGTCTGCGGATAGAGCCACACCGCCGCGCCGACCAGCGCCTTGAAGTCGATCCGGTGCGCCCGGCCGCCGAACCGCAGCTCGACGCCCTCGTGCTCGTAACCGTCGCGCAGGATCCGTTCGGAGACCCCGGTCTCGACCAGGTCCCGGGCCACGTCGGCCTCAAGGATGCCGGCGCGCTGCGTCGTCTCGATCTCGCGCCTGGTGCGGGTGTCGACCACGACCGTCTCGACCCCCGCGCGCCCCAGCAGGTGCGCGAGCATCAGGCCCGCGGGACCGGCTCCGACGACGGCTACGGGAACCGAGGTGACGGTGTCGATGACGGTTTCGGCCATGGCGCCTCCTGAGCGACTGCGATCTCGAACGCCCCGAACGCTGGCATCCGGGAGCACTCGCAGTCAGCAGCGTTTCCGTCAGGCGGAAGCGCTCCCTGCTTCAGGCCGTCGCGCGGGTCCGGCGTCCGAGCTCCTCGGAGATGCCGGACGCGGCCCTCAGGAGCGGCTCGCGCAGCCCGCGGGCGCGGCCCGCTCCGCGCGCCGCGATGACGATCCCCAAGGCGGCGCTGACGGGCCCGGTCCGGCCGATCCGCACCGGCGCGGCCACCGCGACCGTGGTCTCGGAGAGCTGCCGGTCGCTGACGATGACCTGCTCGCGACGGATCCGGTCGAGCTGCGCCCGCAGCGCCTTCGGATCGGTGAGCGTGTGGGCGGTCCAGGCCTGCAACGGCGCGTCGAGAACGGCCTCCTGGATGTCCCGCGGCGCGTGCGCCAGCAGCACCCGCCCCATCCCGGTCGAGCCGACCGGGAAGCGCGCGCCGACCATCGTCACCAGCTCGACCGAGCGGTGCCCGGCGATCCGCTCGACGAAGACGAGCTCGGTGCCCTCGCGCACGGCGAGCTGGATGTTCTCGTGCGTCGCCTCGTAGAGGTCCTGCATGAAGGGCAGCGCCACGTCGCGCAGGATCTGGGTGCGGGGGCACCCCGACGCGATCTCCCACAGCCACAGCCCGACGTGCCACGAGCCGTCCTCCGCGCGTTCGAGCGCCCCCCAGTCGGCCAGCTCCCGCACCACCCGATGCGTGGTGCTCAGCGCGAGGCCGGTGCGCTGGGCGATCTCCGACAAGGTCTGCGACCGTCGCTCACGATCGAAGGTCGAGAGGACCTGCAGAACCTTTCCAGCCGCGGTGCCCGGGGTTGCGCTCACCCGCCCAGTCTCGCAGACCGACCGGGTGGCCCCGCGTTGAGCTGCTCACTTGTGCGTCGTACCATCGCCCGGACGCAAGGAGGCGACGTGCAGCGAGAGATTTCCGGACTGTCCTCGATGGCGACCCGGGTGATCCTGGCCGAACTTTCCGAACACATCCGACAGGCCCACGGGATACCGGTGGGCTTCGAGTCGGCCGGCGGGGTCGACATCGCACGGCGGGTCCGCGCGGGCGCCGAGGCCGATCTGCTCGTACTCGCCGATGACGCGATGGCCGCCCTGGCCGCCGAAGGCCATGTCCTCGCCGGTACGCTGCGGCCGCTGTGGATCTCCCAGGTCGTCGCCGCCGTACCCGGGGGCTCGCCGGCCCCGGCGCTCGGTTCGGAGGCCGACCTACGGGCCGCTCTGCTGGCCGCGGCGAGGATCGCCTACTCCACCGGCCCGAGCGGGACGGCCGTCGTCGGCCTGATCGACCGGCTCGGCCTCTCCGACGAGGTGCGGGGCAAGCTCGTCCAGGCACCCCCCGGGGTGCCGGTGGGCAGCATGCTCGCGTCCGGCGACGCCGACCTGGCGTTCCAACAGCACAGCGAACTGATGGGCCTGCCGGGCGTCACCGTCGTCGGGCCGTTGCCGGGAAGCGCCGCGATCAGTTCGACCTTCACCGGCGGCGTGCCGGCGACCTCCTCCGAGCCCGGCCGCGCCGCCGCGGTCCTCGACCTCCTCGGCTCCGACGCCGCCGCGAGCACCGCTCACGCCCACGGCATGCGGGCCGCCGGCCGGCACCACTGACGCATCGCCCGGCGGAGCGCCCGCCCCGTCCGCACTGGCGCCCGAACGGCCGGAAGGCCGATCATGATTGACGATTGCTCACGGATTCCCGTCGAGAGGTTGATCACGATGGCCGACTGGCCGGCAGAACCGTTCGTCCTGCGCCCGCACACCGCCCCGTCCCAGGCGGTGCGGGCCGACGCGGGGGAAGGCAGGGCGGTGACACTCGTCCCGGACGGAGGGGCCGCACCCCACACCTGGGCCGCCGAGCGGTTCCGGGTGGCCCAGTCGCGGATCCGGCACGTGGCCACCGGCCTCTACCTGACCGCCGAGGGCACCACCGCCGGCGCGGCGGTCACGCTGCGCCCGAAGTTCCCGGACGACGGGAAGGACACCTCGTACTGGCGCCAGACCTGGCGGGCCTACACCCCGAGCGGCACCGAGCGCGTGAAGGCCATCAACGACTTCTCCGGCTGCGTCCTGGGCCTCGCCGCTCCCACCGGGGCCGCCGCCGGCCGGCCGCTCGCGCTGGAGGCCAACGCCGGTGCCCAGGACCAGACCTGCACCACCTGGCTCCCCACCGCCCCGGCGGCGCCACAGGCCGACCCGGTGGCCGGCCTCGCCCCGGGCACCGGCCGCGTCCGGGTCACCGCGCGCCTGTACGAGCGGCGCTCGCGGGTGATCGAGTTCATCGACGAGCCGTACCTGCTGGAGGTCGCGGGCCGCACCCTGGCCGCCGGAACGGCGCTGGACTCCTTCGCCTTCGACGACTTCTCCCGCACCACCTGGTACCGGAAGGAGAAGGAGGACGGACTCACCGCCTACACCGAAGGCTTCGAAGGACCCGGCCGGGTCCGCAAGACCTTCCACCGCCTCGCCGGCGACCCCGCCCGCTACGTCGACGCCGACGAGGTCGACGTGCACTACGTCCCACCCAAGGTCGTGGCCCGCACCAACTTCCCCGCCCGCCTCTTCGACCGGATCGGCGGCAGCGAGGCCCTCGTCAGGACCGACCACCGGCTGAGCAGCGGGCACGCCTTCTACAGCCGGCCCGAACGCCGGGAAGGCACCTACTACGCCAAGCGTGACGGCGCCGGCACCGTCATCCAGTGGGACAGGAGCTGGATCGCCGACAACGACACCGAACACAAGGTGTTCCTCTGCTTCGACGGCCGTTACTTCATCGACGAGCGCGACATCACCTGGGCCACCGACTGACGCACGCCCCGCGCGCCGGGTGTGCCCCGCGCACGGAGCACACCCGGCGCGCTGAAAACCTGTTCGCACGACTCCCCGTTCGGGTGACCTTTCGAGCCGTCCCGCCAGGCCGAGCCCTTCGACGCGTTACAGTCCCGGCTCGGCGGCGTTCCGCTGTCGAACGTCCTCGGAGGGCGACGACCCCGGGACCCGGTGCTGCGGGTTCGGCCCCTGTCGCGCCTTCCGTACCCGTGAGGAGATGGCGCCATGGCGACTGCCCGCTTCGGCCTCGAAGCAGCCCCGAACGACGACGAGTTCGTCTTCCGACTGGACGACGAAGGGAGGATCAGGCAGGCCCGGGACATCCTGGCGGGCGTCGAGACGACCGCGGTGCACGTCCAGGGCCGGATCGTCGCGGAGAAGGCGGAACACAACCCGGAGTGGAACTTCCACCTGGCCCCCGACAGCATCGCCTTCTTCCACGAGGCCGATGCGGACTGCGACGCCTCGGCGCACTACGTGGCGATGAACCTCGACCACGTCGGCGAGGAGGGGTTCCTTCCGGAGCGCCTCTGGGCCCCCGCCCGCTCGAAGATCACCCGCGAGCTCGACACCTGACATCCATCAGGGCATCCGCGCCCGCGGCCCGTCCGCGGCGGACTCAGGTGTCGGCGCGCCGTCGGGCGAGATCCGCCGCGATGCCGTCCAGGACACCGGCGAGGCCCGAGGCGAACAGCGCGTCGAGGTCCCACGGGTCGGCGCCCGCGCGCATGGCGCGGGCCAGCCGGGGGTAGGCCCCGGGTTCGTACAGCGGGCTCTGCGCGTCGTCCGGAGCCTTCGCGCCCTGTCGCGTGGCGGCCCTCGACTGCCGCTCGGCCTCCGCGTCGCTGACGAGGATCAGCGCCACGCCCTGCACGTACGAGGCGAACATGAACATGTACCGGAAGGCGTCGGCCGGTTCGAGGTCAAGCCCGTCGAACGAGGCGAAGGCGCTCTCGCTGTCCGCCGCGAGGGCCGGGCTGAAGTACGCGCGGGTCGTCACCATGACCCTCGACAGGATCCACGGGTGGCGGTGGTACAGCTCCCAGTCGCGGTACGCGGCGCGTTCGAGGCCGTGACGCCAGTCCCGCGCGGGCGAGTCGGGCAACGGCACGTCGGCCATCGCGGCCTCGACCATCAGGGTCACCAGGTCGTCCTTGGACGCCACGTGCCGGTACAGGGACATCGTGCCGGTGCCCAGCTCCGTGGCGACCCGGCGCATCGACAGCGCGTCGAGCCCCTCCGCGTCCGCGACGACGATCCCGGCCCGCACGATGCGCTCGACGGTGAGGTGCCGCCCGCCGCCCTCGTCCTCCGGGACACCGGCCGGCGCCTCCGCCCTGCGGGCCCGATAGCCCTTCGCCTGGCACGCGCGGGAACAGTAGACCCTCGGCCGCCCCCGCTCGGCGGGCTCCAGCGCGCTTCCGCACGAGGCGCAGGTCGGCTGCACGGACATCGACGCACTCCTTTTCGTCACAACCCCGGATGGTGTGACGAAATTCTATCCCGCCGACGCGAGCCCCCTTGCTCCAGGATCAAATGAGCACGTAAAAAGCCGTTGCCCCGGATTCTCCGACCTGCGTACTGTGTATTCCGTCAATGCGTACGGCGTACGCACCCGACGGACAGCCACCCGTCCGCCGGGTCTCGCACGGATCGGAAGAGGGCATGACCGCACAACAAGGAAGAGCCGGAAGCAGGGAGTGGGTCGGTCTCGCCGTCCTGGTGCTGCCCTGCCTGCTCGCGTCCATGGACATGTCCGTCATGTTCATCACCCTGCCGTCCCTGGCGGCCGACCTCGGGCCGAGCGGCTCCGAGCAGCTGTGGATCATGGACTCCTACGGGTTCCTCCTCGCCGGGCTGCTCATCACCATGGGCACCCTCGGCGACCGCTTCGGGCGACGGCGGGTCCTGCTCGCGGGCGCCGCGGCCTTCGGCGTCGCCTCGGTCCTGGCGGCCTGCGCGACCAGCCCGGCCACCCTCATCGCGGCCCGCATGCTCCTCGGCATCGCCGGTGCCACCCTGGCGCCCTCCACCCTGTCCCTGATCCGGAGCATGTTCCACGACGCCGCGCAGCGGGCCACCGCGGTCGGCATCTGGACCGCCGGATTCGCGGGCGGCGCCATCCTGGGCCCGATCATCGGCGGCCTGCTCCTGGAGCACTTCTGGTGGGGATCGGTCTTCCTCATCAACGTGCCGGTGATGGTCCTGCTGCTGGTCCTCGCCCCGCTGCTGCTCCCCGAGCACCGCGACCCCGTGCCGGGCCGCTTCGACCTGCTCGGCGCCGCCCTGTCCCTGGTGGCCGTGCTCAGCGTCATCTACGGCATCAAGGCCATGGCGGAACACGGCCCCGGATGGACCCCCCTGGCCTGCTGCGCCGCCGGACTCGCCGTGGGGGCCGCGTTCCTGCGCCGCCAGCACCTGGCCGCGCACCCGATGATCGACCTGAAGCTGTTCCGCACCCGCCGCTTCACGGTGCCCCTGCTCATCGACGCGCTGGCGACCTTCGGGCTGGTCGGCTTCAGCCTGTTCAACTGGCAGTTCATGCAACTCGTCCTGGACATGGGCCCGCTGGAATCGGCGCTGTGGTCCCTGCCCACCTTCCTCGTGATGCCCGTGGGCATCGCGCTCGCCACCGCGGCCGCCCCCCGCGTGGGCACGCCCAACGTGGTCGCCGCCGGGCTCCTGGTGGCGACCGCCGGCTACCTCCTGCTGACCCTGCTGCGGGCCGACTCGGGAATCGTCCACCTGGTCAGCGGCATGGCCGTCGTCTCGATCGGCATCGGCGCCGTCTCCGCCGTCGTCACCGAGGTGATCCTCTCCGCCGCACCACCGGAACGGGCCGGAGCCGCCTCCGCCCTGGCCGAGACCTCGGCCGAGTTCGGCGGCGCCCTGGGCATCGCGATCCTGGGGAGCATCGGCACCACCGTCTACCGGTCCCAGCTGGCCGACAGCGCCCCCGACAGCCTGACGCCCGACCAACTGGACGCGGCGAAGAGCACCCTCGGCGGCGCGGTCGAGACCGCCAGCACCCTCCCGACGGGCACCGCCGACTCCCTGCGCGACGCGGCCTTCGACGCCTTCGCCCAGGAAGCCCGGATCGCCTCGGTCGTCAGCGCCGTCCTGATGACCGCGGCGGCCGTCCTCATCGCCACCCTGCTCCGCACCGCCCGCAACCGGAACGAGACCGGGACCGAGGCCGGGACCACTCAACCTGCATGACCCCCGCGCCCGGCACTCCGCCCGTTCCGACTCCCCGGCGACGTCCCGGGGAGTCGGAACGGGCGGTTGAGCACCGCCGCCGCTCCGGGAAGGGACCGCCGGCGACCACGCCTGCCGCGTCGAGCGCCCGGACACACTCCTCGCCACGTCGGAACGACTCCCGATCCGGTGAGACGGCGTCAAGCACCGCGCGGAGCCGAGGAAACGACGGGCACCACCGCGAACCACCACTGTCCTGCGGGCGGATCGACGACGGGCGGGCGCCCACACCCGGATTCCGGCCGTCACGCCAAGCCCGGCGCCGACGGCCGGAACCCCGCCCGTCAGGGAAGACCGCCGGTACCGCCGCTGGCGGGTCCGGCTGTAGCTCCCCCACGAGCACAACCGGACCCCCCTACTGGCGGCCGGGCCTGGACACGACTCCCCCACGGAGCGGCAACCGGGCCCGCATGCCATTCGCCAGCGACACGCAGCGTACATTCCATCTCCACGCTGCGCTACCGCCTACCGACGCCAGTGCTGTTTTCCGGAGCCTTCGGCGACGACGCCCTCCGGGACGGCGCGGAGTCCTCGGCCTCGGCGCGCGGGTCGGCGGTCGCCCCGCCTGCTCCGCCGTCACGCGTGGCTTCCAGCCGGTGACGTGGCGCGACGTGCCGGGCGATCAGGCCCATCGGCCCATGGCGAGGTGGTCGGCGCGCCTTCCCAGGGCGGCCCGGAGAGAGCACGCTGGAAGGGAGGCCGCTCCGGTGATCCCGGGAGCGGACTCGGGACAGCGGCCTCGCCCGACCGACCCCTCGGGGGTGGCGGGAGGGATGCGAGATGACCGAACAAGCCACCACAACGGATACACGCTGGCACGTCGCCGGTGATTGGTTCGACACCTGCAAGTGCGCCATCCCCTGCCCCTGCACGTTCGCCCAGCCGCCCACCTTCGGGGACTGCGACGGCATCATGGCCTGGCACATCCGTGAGGGCACCTACGGCGACGTGCGACTCGACGGCCTCAACGTCCTGATGGTCGGCTACTTCGTCGGCAATCCGTGGACCGGCGAGCACACCGACCCGAGCGCCGCCGTCTTCTTCGACGAGCGCGCCGACGAGCAGCAGCGGGCCGCGCTGGGCGCGATCTTCGGCGGACAGGCCGGCGGGTGGCCCG
Organism: Kitasatospora putterlickiae; assembly: GCF_039527695.1. NCBI lineage: Bacteria > Bacillati > Actinomycetota > Actinomycetes > Kitasatosporales > Streptomycetaceae > Kitasatospora > Kitasatospora putterlickiae. The sequence goes on along the minus strand of NZ_BAAAKJ010000019.1, from coordinate 7,909 downwards.
CGCAGTTCGTCGAGATGTTCCACCCCGAGATGCGGGGCATGGAGTTCGCGCCCATCGAGGTGACCGTCGACGAGGACCTCGCCGCCTGGAGCGCGGAGATCCCCGGCCGGGTCAGCGCGGCCGCGGAAGCGCTCACCGGGCCGACGACGCCCGAAGGCGCACGCGTCCAGGTCCGGAACGCCCCCGGCGCGGAGGTCGGGCCGGGCCAGACGGCCACCTGGGGACGTGCCACCACCCACCGGGCGAACGTGTTCGGGTTCGCCTGGGACCGCACCGGAACGTCCAGCAAGCACTTCCCGTTCGACTGGAACGGCCCGGACTGAGCCACGTCCCCCGCTCCGGCGCTTCGAGGTGCGACCGCCCGGTCCCGGCCGTGAGCGCTACATCATGTCGCCGGGGGTGAGTCCTGGCAGCAGCCAGCTCTGGAACGGCGCCAGCACGGCGAGCACGAGGAACGCCACCCCGGCGACCCGGGCCAGAACCGGCCCGCGGCGCCAGAGCTTCTCCAGGAAGACCACCACCGCGATACCCGCCATCGCCGCCAGATTCATCACTCCGAGCGGCAGCAGCACCACCATCAGCGCCCAGCAGCAGCCCAGGCAGTACCCGCCGTGGTGCAGGCCCACCCGCAGGTCCCGCACCGGGGGCCGCCACCCGGCGTAGTGCATGAGCTGCGCCATCGGGCTGCGGCAGTGCCGCAGACACACGTACTTCAGCGGCCCCAGCTGGTACAGCCCGGCCAGCGCGAACGCCGCCGCACCGATCCACCTGCCGACGTCGGGATCGCGCTCCACCCAGTCCCCGGTGAGCGCCAGTCCGCCGTACGCCAGCAACCCGAACGCCGTCCACACCAGCAGGTAGCCGCCCAGGAACTCCGTCGTGCGCACCGCCCGCTCGGCGCCGCTCGACCTCCGGGCGATGCCTCGGGCCCAGGTCACCGCCACCGGGGCGACCGAGGGCAGCATCATCGCGGCCATCATCGCCAGCCACAGCAGCAGGAACAGCGGCAGCGCCATCCCCATCGTGCCGGGTTCGATCCCCATGTCCCGGGCCTGCCCGGCCGTGAACACCCAGGCCAGCGCCGCGATCACCGCGATCAGGCTCCACGCCACGGCCAGTTCCCTGGCAGGCATCAGCACCCCGGTGCGCAGCGGCTGCTTCTCCACGGTGACGGTACCCATGACGCTCTCCTGTCCGGTCCTTCCAGGACAGCACATGCGCGCCGACGGCAACACCCCGTCACGCTCCCCGGCCGCCGATCGACCGGCGGCGACCACCTGGCCGGAAGATCACCCGGTTACCCGATCGGGGTCCTCGTCGACGCGGCGTCAGTGGTGTCGGAGCGGCTTCGGGGCCTGACGGATCGCGTCGATGATCCGCGTCGCCCATCGCACCGGCCGTTCGCGGCCGAGCAGGGCGGACAGGCGCTCCATGCGGCGGCGGCGTTCCGCCGGGCTGGTGTCGAGGGCGCGGGCCAGCGTGGTGGTGAGGTCCTCGGGTGAGTTCGGGTCGGTGAGCAGGGCCGTGTCACCGAAGGTCGCGGCGGCGCCGGTGTGGCGGGAGAGCACCAGGACGCCCGGTCCGCGGGTGTCGTGCCACGGGAGGGCGGTTTGAGCGGCGACGAACTCCTTGGCCGTGAGGTTCATGCCGTCCTGGAGGGAGGTCACCCAGAACACGTCGGCGCCCAGGTACTCGTCGACGACCTCGGGGAAGGAGAGGTTTCCGGGGCGGTAGTCGACCGGTCGCCAACCGTCCCGGCGCCAGGCGTGGTTCACCTGGCCGACGCGCTGTTCGAGCAGGGCCCGGGTGGTGTCGTAGGCGGTGAGCCCCGGTTCGGGCGGGGGGCAGACGAGGCGGAAGGTCACCTGGCCGCACAGGTCCGGTCGGGCGGCGAGCAGGCGGTCCAGGGCGTCGACCTTCTGCACCGGGGCCTTGGCGTAGTCGAGGCGTTCGACCGACAGCACCACACGATGGGCGGCGGGCCGGTCCCGCGGTGGCCGGGAGCGCGCGATCACCTCGATGGCCTGCCGGTCGATCCCCAGGGGGTGGACTCCGACGCGCGGCACGGCGGCCGCCCCCGCCATGGCGTCCTGGAAGTGCTCGGCGAAGCCGGCGGTGTGGAAGCCGGCCCAGTCCAACCCGGTGAGGGAGGCGCGCAGTTCCGCGGCGACGGGCAGGGCGGCGAAGGTCTCCGCCGGCGGGAAGGGTGTGTGGTGGAACAGTCCGGTGCGCAGGTCGGGCCGGGTGGCGCGCAGGAGTCCCGGCACCAGCCAGAGGTTGTAGTCGTGCAGCCAGACGGTCGCGCCGGGTGCGGCCCGGGCGGCGATGTGTTCGGCGAAGCGGGCGTTCACGGCGCGGTAGGCGGCCCAGGAGTCCTCCCGGAACACCGAGCGGTTCGGCTCGGACATCAGGATCGGCCACAGGGTCTCCTTGCAGGCCTGGTGGAAGTAGCCGCTCCACTGGTCCGCGGTCAGCGGCATCAGGGAGAGGGACGAATCACCGCGCCGCTTCCGGGGTTCCGGGCCCTCTGCCACCGGGGAGCCGGGGGTCGTGGCGGCGACCCAGACGCCGGGCAGTCCGTCGGCGAAGGCGCTGGTCAGCGTGGGCAGGATGCCGTTGGGGCTGGAGGGGGCCCGGGTGCCGCCCTTCCTCCGGTGGGCGGGCGGGCGGTGGTAGCCGACGACGAGTGCGTGCCGGACGCGCGGGCGGTGGGCGGGCGGGGTCACCCAGCCCAGGGCGCTGAGCGCCGCGAGGATGCCGGCCGCGCCCGGGCCGTCGGGGCGGTGGACCAGCGGGTCGTCGCCGACCGCCACTGCCAGCGCGGGTTCGGCACCGGCCACGATCACCCCGTGGGCGCCGAGACGGAACAGCGAGAGGTCGTTGAGGGAGTCGCCGGCCACCAGGACCGACTCCGCCGGCCAGGCCAGCTTGTCCGCCAGCGCCCGGACCGCGGCGCCCTTGGACACGTGCGGCGGCAGCACGTCGAAGTAGCGGTCGGCCGAGTACACCCACGTACAGCCGAGCGCCGCCACCGCCGAGGTGACCTCGGGCGTGAGGTCCTGCGGGGCGAGGTAGTACGAGCAGCGGCCCTCCTGGGCCACACCGTGCTGGTAGGCGAGCGCCGGCAGGTGGTCCAGCGCGGCGCGCACCCGCTCGCGGCCCGGCCATCCCGTACGCAGCTGCCCCTGCAGCGGCTCCACGGCGGAGAGGTCGGTGCCGTCGAGGACGGTGGCGCCGACGTCGGCGACGATCCACCGCGGACGCGGCAGCAGTGGGTCGCGCAGCACCTGACGGACCGAGGCCGCTCCCCGGCCGGTGGCGAAGACCACGGTCACCTCGGGATGGCGGGCCAGGGCGTCCCGGAGGCGGAGGCGGTCGCCGTTCGCACCACCGAGCAGGGTGCCGTCCAGATCGGTGACCAGAATCCTCGACATCCGACGGACGCTAACACGATCACCCAGGGTCGTGAAGTGTTCACATCAGAATCGGGCGGTCACGACGTGTACTTCGGCCACTGCGGCAGGTCGTCGGCGCGCAGGGCCGCGCTGGAGCCCGGGCCCGTGGTCGCCGCGGCTCCGCAGACCGCCGCGGCGGCCAGGCAGGCCGGGAGCCGGTCGTCCCGGTGCCGGGGATCAGGCGGCTCTCCAGCCGGAGCACAGGTGTTCCACGTTCGGTGGGAAGGACGTCGCTGGGGGCCGTGCCCGCGCCCGGGCTTCACACGATCGGGTCGTTTCCGCTTGTCGTCCGCTGTGTGGGCCTCGTGTGGACCCTACCGTCGGATCGTTTGTCTGCACCCCTTCTCCGGTATCGAGGACACACATGCGCACGTCAGTCGTGCGGCGCTTGGCGGCCGTGGCCGCCGCGCTCGCCGTCACCGTTCTTCCCGGCGCCGTCGCGCCCGCCCACGCCGCAGGAGAGGACGACTGCAAGGCGGGCAATGTCTGCGCCTGGTCGGAGCCCGACTTCGAGGGCCAGCTCCAGCAGACCCCGGGCAGGGTGACGAGGTGCGTGAGGATCGAGCTCCCCTGGCCCGACGGAAGCAGGTCGAGGATCCACTCGTTCTACAACAGGACGCGGTTCCAGATCGAGACGTACGTCGCCGAGCCGTGTTCGGGCACCCCCTCCACCGTCCTCGCCCCCGGTACCTCGGCGCCGAAGGTCGCCACCGAGATCACCGGGTTCCGGATGGCCCCGGTCTGCGCGCAGGACTCGGTGTGCTTCTACCAGAACGACGACTATTCCGGTGCCGTCGCGCAGAACTCCGACTGGAACTTCGGCTTCTGCACCAGCGGCGGGGTCGCCGCCCGGAGCGTCTACAACACGACCGACCACACCGTCTCGCTGTTCGACACGAACGGCTCCTGCCAGAACGCCCGGGCCGTGGACATCCCGCCCCACACCTACCAGAGCTACGACACCACCTTCTACGGGTTCCGGGTGAAGCCCCGCTGACCCCAGCGGCCCGGGCATGCCGTCCGCCGGACGGCATGCCCGGGCCCGCTACGGTGCATTTCCGCTTTGTCGGTGATTTCCATGAAGCCCGGCAGGATCAGCGTCGCGCCGTCCTCGTACACTTCGTCGAGGAGGTGATGGACATCGGCACTGTAGAGCTCAAGCCACCGGCTGGTCAGCGATGACCACTGTGGAATCCGCGCCCGCCCTTGTCTACCTGGACAGCCCTTTCATCAATTTCCGAGACTTCGACTTCGGCGAGGGCTCCCACGGCTACCGCTGGATTGACGCCAAGCGTTTCCAGCTATCGCCCGAGGTGCGGGACGACCGAGACGTTCTGGCCGCCTTGATCGCGCATCCTCAGTTTCGGGACACGTACGACGGAGCCGGCGTTCAAGACTGGCCACGGCACGGCCAGTGGTGGCTTGACCACATCGCCCCTGACGCCTACGCGACCGTCGATGCCGAGACGGCAGTCGATGTCATCCACTCCTGGGCCTACCAGCACGGGGACGTCCCGGAATCGCTCGCATCGCGCCTGCGTCAGGAGATCTGCACCCCGATCCGCAAAGCGACCAGCAGACACCTGCTGGGACAGCTTCCGGAGGACGCGTTCCACGACTACGGCCCGGTCCACATCGACTACCACGAACTCGTCCTCATCGACCGCCCGGCAGCGACACTCACTCTCCTCGTCGCGGCTGACGACTGAGGCTGCCGCGAGGAGCTGTCCAGCCGATCACGCTGCTGACGGTGTTTCGCTTCCTGTACCGGTCTTCGTCGAAGCCCGTGGGCCGTCCACCGAACGGCCACAACCGTTCCCGCCCATGCTCGGGACAACGGTCCGACCAGGCGACCGTCATACGATCGGGCGGACAAGTCCTAGCCGATGAGGGCCTCGGTGATCTGACGGGTGGTCTGGGAGGATCGGGTGGGCGCGTTCGCTGTGGCAGGGTCGGGGCATGCCTTTCGATCACAACGACCACTATCACCGTTTGCTGGTGCGCCAGGTGCCGAGGAGTTGTGGTGCGGCTCTGGATGTCGGCTGCGGGACCGGCCGTTTTGCGCGACGCCTCGCCGCTCTGGGCGTCGAGGTCGATGCGATCGATCCGTCCGCGGAGGTCATCGCGGAGGCGCGCTCCAGGTCGGAAGGGGCAGGAGGCGCCGGGAGCCCGCGCTTCCGGCAGGCGGATGCCTCGACCGTCGAACTGCCCGAGGGGCACTACGACTTCATCTCGTGCCTGGCGAGCATTCATCACATGCCCTTCGACACGGTCGCCGTTCTGCGTGACGCGCTCGCCCCCGGCGGAGTTCTGGTGGTCTTGGGGTGCTATCCGGAGAAGAGCCTTCTCGACCGGGCATGGAGCGTGGCCGCCGTGCCCGTCAACGCCGGCGCGAGACTCGCCGTTGCCGTGGTTGACAGGATCCGCCCTGCCGCGGCGGACGGCCGGGCGCGGGCCAAGGCGCCGGTGACGCCGCCGACCATGTCTCTGGACGAGATCCGCCGGGAGGCCGCGGCACTGCTGCCCGGCTCCAGCATTCGCCGACTGCTGTTCTGGCGCTATCTGCTGGTCTTCCGATCCGGCGAATCGAAACCGGACACTACGGACGCCGGGGTCTGAAGGTGGATCAGATGCCCACGAAGGAAGTCGATCAGAGCGCTTCCGCCCGGGCCACCGCCCCCGTTAGCCTGTCTGTCATGCACGCGTTCGAACTATGCGTCCGGCATGTGGTCCCGCCCGTCAGGTGGTGGCCGCAAGTCGGGTTCGGCCGCCGAGCAATTCCCGGCCGAACCCCGGCGCACGCTCCAGCGCGACTGCCATCTCTACGCCAGGGGGGAAATGAGTACTTTTCGAATACGCCACCGGATCAGCATGGTGGCGGTCGCGGCGATGACCGTCGCGGGGTCCGCCGTGCTGGTGCCGCCGGGAGAGGCGGTGGCCGTGACCGGGCCCACCGATCATGTGATCTTCTGGAACAAGGTCCTGCTCGATGCCTACCGGCAGACCCGCGATACCGGTCCCGGGCCTCTGGCGCACGCGGGAGCCGTGATGCACACGGCGATCTGGGACGCGGTGGACTCCGTCATGCCCGCCGCCGATCGCCTGTTCCGTCCGTACCGGACCGTGGTGCCGGCTCCCCGGACCGCCTCGGTCGAGGCGGCGATCGACCAGGCCGCGCACGACACCCTGGTCGGACTCTTCCCCGGCTTCAACCCCGGCCACGACTTCGCCGCCGACTTCAGCCAGGCCCTCGCCGCGGCACGGGCCACCATCCCGGCCTCCGTCACCCAGACGGCCCGCAACCAGGGAGCCGCGGTCGGAAGCGAGGTGGCCCGGGTGGCGGTCGAGAGCCGGCCGAGCACCACACCCGCCTGGGACCCGTCCTACACCCTGGACAACGTGCCCGGCGCCTGGCGGCCCACGGACCCGGGGCAGTCGGCCCCGACCAACCCCAACTGGGGCCGGCTCGCCCCGTTCGCCATGACCTCCGGTGCGCAGTTCCGTCCCCAGCCTCCCGCGCAGGCCGCCTCCTACGCGGCACTGCTGGCCGACCCCGCCTACGCCGCGCAGGTCAACGAGGTCAAGTCCCTGGGCTCGGCCACGTCCACCACCCGCACGGCCGACCAGACCAAGCAGGCGTTCTTCTGGGCCAACGACGTCGACGGCACCTACAAGCCGCCCGGCCAGCTGTTCGACATCACCCGGACGGTCGCCCAGCAGAAGGCGCTGACCCAGACGGAGAACGCCAGGCTGTTCGCCCTGGTCGCGGTGGCCCTGGCCGACGCCTCGATCGTCGCCTGGGACGCCAAGTACGCGGGCGCCGTCGACCTGTGGCGCCCGCAGAGCGCGATCCGGCTCGCGGACCCGGGCACCAGCCCGGCCATCACCCCGGACCCGGCCTGGCAGCCGCTGTCCGTCAACCGGGCGGGCGAGCACTTCAGCCCGCCCTTCCCCGCCTACGTCTCCGGCCACGCCACCTTCGGCGCGGCCTGGGCCGGGGTGATGCGCGGCCTCTTCGGCGACCAGGTCACCTTCACCGCCACCACCGACGACCCGCAAGCGGTGGGGGCCACCCGCACCTACACCACCTTCACCGCCGCCGCCCGGGAGAACGCCCTGAGCCGCCTCTACCTCGGCGTGCACTACCGCTGGGACGCCGACGCCGGAATCACGGCGGGCAACTCCCTGGGCGCCTACGTCCGCGGCACCGTTCTCACCCCGGCACCCGCCTACGTTCCCGGCACCGGATGGACCTTCGCCGGAACCGCCGACTACGACGGCGACGGATACTCCGACGTCATCGCCCGGGACGACGCGAGCGGCAGCCTCCACCTCTTCCCCGGGGCCGGAGACGGATACAGCAGCCGGGCACGCGTCGAGATCGGAGTCGGCTGGAACAACGCCACGTTCGTCGGTGTCGCGGACTACACCGGCGACGGCAAACCCGACGTCAT
>NZ_BAAAKJ010000018.1:26328-27713 GCF_039527695.1 Kitasatospora putterlickiae | reverse complement strand
CCGGGCGCTTCGTTCTTTCGTGTTTCCAGCTTACCAGATGTTTTCCGCTCCGTTTTCTGGCGCTTCCCTCATCCAACTCGCTGGCGTCTTCTGCGGCTTAACGCCCCGTCCGACGTTTCAAACTCTAGCCGATCTCCGCTCCGAAAAGCGAATCCGGCCGCAATCCCCGAAAATGCACACGCCAAATAAAGCCCATGCCGGGCCGACGCGGGTATTTCCAGAGGATTGGCCGCCCCGGGACCGTCCGCGCCGATGCGTGTCCGGTGCTCCCTGCCGAGCGACTAGGAAACACTACCCCTACCCCACGGTCGGGGCAAGTCGTCGCTGGTCACAGCTTCCCTCGCCCCGGTTCGACGGTCCCGCCAGAGAAGGAGCAGTACTCCGCCGACGCCGACGAAGAGTGCGGCGGCGGCCCCGGCCACGGGGAGCAGCGGGCTCGCGCCGGTACTGGGCAGCGTCTCCGAACGGGTCTGCGGGTCTAATGGTGCGGCCCTCGGCGTCTCCGAGGTCGGCGCCGCAGGTGTGCCGCAGCCGCCGAGGCACACGATCGCCAGGACCGCGACCGCTGCGGCACCCGTCGTCCACTTCCCTCTTCTTCGTTCCACGGTCCCCCACTCTCATCGCCGATGGACACCGTCGCCTCGCCTGATGAGGCATGCCCAGCACAGTGGGAGAAGCAGGCCCTCCGCACCCGGATTGCCCGATATTCACTTGTGCGTGTGACCCGCACCCCTCACACAATCCCCACCCAGTTCGAGCCCTGCGCACAAGCTCCGCTCCGGATGAGGACGTGGGTCCTCGCGGACCGAGTCAGTCGTCCGTGCCGAGGGCGCTCTTCAGCCGGCCACGCAGGCGATGAGCGGCGGGATCGGTGAATCCGTCGAGCAGGGCCAGCGCCTCTCCTCGGTACTGCCGGGCGGCGTCCGGTTCCTCGCCACTGTCGAGGGCGGCGGCGAGGTGGCAGAGGGCGGTGGCCGTATGCCATCGCTCGCCCAGGTCGCGGTGGGCGGCCACGGCTCGGCGGTGGAAGCCGGTCGCCTCCTGAGGGCGGCCGAGGTCGAGGTGGGCGCGGCCGGCGCCGTCCCAGGCCAGGGCTTCGCGGCTGCGGTCGCCGAGGCCGCGCTGCAGGACCGCGGCCCGGTGGTAGGAGACGAGGGCGTCGGCGGGTTGGTCGGCGGCGCGCTGGGCGTGCCCGAGCTGCGTCAGCCAGTGGCCCTCGGCGACGGCGCTGCCGAGGTCCAGCGCGAACTCGACCGCGCGCTGGGCGCTGTCCAGTGCCTCGGTCACCCGCCCTGCTTCGAGCTGGATCAGGCTGAGGACGCGCAGCGCGTTGCCCTCGGCCCAGTGGTCGGCCCGCTCGCGGAAGGTCTCCAGGCTTGCCCGGA
>NZ_BAAAKJ010000018.1:21425-26275 GCF_039527695.1 Kitasatospora putterlickiae | reverse complement strand
CCGGTCGGCCTGGGCGCGCAGCTCGGCGATCGCGGCCTCGGCCTCGGCGAGGTTGACCGCTGTGCGCGGCTCCCAGTAGCCGTCCGCGAGAGCCCCGAACAGTGCCCCGGCCCGCTCGAACGCCTCCCGTGCCTCCGTGAGCCCGCGTCGGCGCAGCCACAACAGCCCGATCCCGTTGAGCGTCAGGGCCTCCCCCGCCGGATCGTCGAGCTCGCGGCGGATCGCCAGTGCGGCCCCGTACTGGTCGACCGCCCGATCGAGGCGGCCGGACTGCGTGTACGCCATGCCGAGGCTCTCGTGCAGTTCCGCCTGCGCGTGCCGGTCCCCGTCGCGGCGGGCCGCGTCCAGACCGAGGCGCGAGGTCTCGAACCAGTCCTGGAAGGGATTGCGCACCATGTAGAAGGCGCGGAGGACGATCGCCAGCCGGTGGACGTACCCGTCCAGTCCCAGCGCGGCCGCCGCCCGGACGGCGGCCGCGAGGTTCTCCCGTTCCGCCTCGAACCACCGCATCGCGGTGGCTTCGTCGTCGAAGGCCGTCGGCTCCACGTCCGGATCGAGGGGTTCCAGCGCTACTCGGGGCTCGTGGGGCGCGGTTCGGGCCTGGGCCGCGTCCGCCGTGTGCAGGTACCAGGCGAGTATCCGCAGGACGGCGCGCTCGCTCTCCTGCGGCTCCTGCTCACCGCGCGCCTGGTCCACGGCGTAGGCCCGCAGCAGGTCGTGGAAGCGGAAGCGGTCCGCGGCGGTCTGTTCGACCATGTGGGTCGCGACGAGTCCGTCCAGGAGGCGGCGGGCCTGCCTGGCACCGGTCGCGACGAGTGCGGCGGCGGCCGCGGTGCTGAACTCCCCGGTGGGGTGGAGGCCCAGCATGCGGAACAGCCGTGCGGCGTCGGCCGACAGAGCGCGGTAGGACCAGGCGAAGACGGAGCGGACGGCGTCGGACTCCTCCTCGTCCTCGCTGGAGAGCGCGTCCCAGAGGCTGGATTCGTCGCGTAGGTCCTGGATCAGGTCGTTCAGGAGCATCCGCGGCCGACCGGCGGCGCGTTCGGCGGCGATACGCAGGGCCAGGGGCAGGCGCGCACAGAGCCGGGCCAGTTGCACGAGCTCGGCGGGGTCGTCCTCGCTGCGGAAGTCCGAGGTCACCGCGCGCAGGAGCTCGACGGCGTCGTGCTCCGCGAGCACCTCCAGGGTCAGGTGCCGAGCGCCCTCCCGCACGCCGAGGCCGGAGAGGCGGTGGCGGCTGGTCACCACGACCAGGCAGCCGGGGGCGCCGGGCAGCAGCGGGCGGACCTGCGCCGCGCGGGAGGCGTTGTCGAGCACGATCAGCATCCGCCGGCCGGCGAGCAGCGAGCGGTAGGTGGACGCCAGCGCTTCGAGGTCGGTGGGGATCGCCGCGGCGGGCACGTCGAGGGCGCGCAGGAAGCGTTCGAGCACCTGGGCGGGGGCGGTGGGCTCCTGCGGGTCGTAGCCGTGCAGATTCGCGTACAGCTGGCCACCCGGGAACTGCTCGCGGACGGCGTGTGCCCAGTGCAGGGCGAGGGAGGTCTTGCCGACACCGGCCGTGCCGGTGAGCACCAGGATCCGCGGCCCGCGCGGGTGCTCGGCCAGCAGGTGGTCCATGGTCTCCCGCTCGGCCGAGCGGTTGACGAAGCCGCGGACGTCCGTGGGCAACTGCCACGGGACGGTTTCGCCTCGCCCGGTGGGTGGTGGCGGTGGCGGAGCGGCGTGGATGTGCACGGGTCCTTGGATGTCGCGAACCTACACGAGGTTGTCAGCCGAACCGGGCATGGGCGCGGACGAGTTACTGTGGCCCGCCCGGCACGTCACGGGTCGCCCGCATCACGGCTCAGAGCTCCGCCCCGGCGCGTGCCGGTCGCAGGCCCTCTGCCTCGCGGGCCATGAAGTCGGCGATGTCCTCGCCCTGGGCGTAGAGGTCGGCGATGAACCCCACGACCCGCTCGCGGACGGCGCGACCCGTGTAGCGGGTCGCGCCGGCGAGGATGCCGGTCGCGTCGTAGGTGATGTCGTAGACGGTGTCCGGGCCCAGGGTGACGAGCTCCGGGAGCGGCCCGTGCTGTTCGTGCGGGGCGACGAGGTCGGGGCCGACGATGCGGATCAGTTCGCCGCACTCGGCCCGCAGCCGCAGCAGGTGGAGTTCCCAGGCGAGGTAGGGGGTGACCGGGAGCTCGACGACGCGGACGCGCAGCAGGCGGGTGGCGTGGTCGGCGGCCGTGCGGGCGAGTTGGAGCAGGTCGTCGCGCATGGCGTCGATCAGGTGGAGGGACCGCGCCCAGTCCCCCTCGGTGTAGGCGCGCCAGCTGGGGTCCTCGGGTTCCTGGAAGTCCTGGCGGCGTTCGAGCTTCCACGAGTCGTAGCCGTCGACCGCGAAGTCGCGGCGGCGGAAGTCGGCGCGGTATTCGTCGAGGGGTAGCCGGTCGCCGGGTGGGGGGCTGAGGAGGTCACGCATCCGGGAGGTCGGCCTTCGCGGAGAGGAGGGTGGCTCGGGGGATGACCACCAGGCGCTCGCCCTCGCCGACGGTGACGTCGTACGGGAGGCCGGTTCGGTAGGCGGCGGTCAGGTCGCGGCCGATGACGGCGATGTCGCCGTTGTCGAGTTCCCAGATGTCGGGGCAGCCGTCCCGGCCTCCGGTGGTGCCCAGTTCCGTCGGCGGTTTGCCGAGGCGCCGGGTCAGAGCGGCGTCGGGGTCGGCGTCCCACGGCTGGCTCATCGTGTCCCCCGGAGGTCCGGTGAGTAGTCGGCTACTCACCGTACGGACTTGGCTGACGCATCGTCAACGGCGAGCGTGAAAACCGGGATGCCCCGGGGCGATGCCGGACGGCATGGGCGAGACCTATCAGGAGGCGTGCGCCCGGCTCGGGGTCGAGGCCCGGCCTGAGGGGGTGGGCCCTGTGGAACACGTGGGGTGAAGGGAAGGTCCAGGTGACGATGGTCGTCTCCGCGGTCGACACCACCGAGGGTCTGGTCGCGAACTGGTCGCGGGGCAAGTCCTACTATCCGGTCACGCCCTTGCCTTCGCAGATCGCGCTCGTCCATCACGGCTGGGCCGCTCATATGATCTTCTCCCCGTTCGGGGTGAAGAAGCTGGGCCTCGGCGGCCGGTCGTGACAGCACCTCGCTTCCCTGCCACTCTCGGCGGATGACTCCCACCTTGTTCCTGATGGTCGGCCTGCCAGGGGCCGGAAAGACCACGAGGGCCCGGCGGCTCGCCGCGGAGCACGGCGCGTTGCGCCTGACGTCCGACGACTGGATGATCCCCCTGTTCGACCAGGTGGAGGCGGACGGGAAGCGCGACGTGCTGGAAGGACGCATGCTCTGGCTCGCCCTGGAGGCGGTCCGGCTGGGCACCAACGTCGTCCTGGACTACGGCTGCTGGGCGCGGGACGAACGGTCCGCGATCCGCCGGCTGGTGGAAGCCGACGGCGCGTGCTTCCGCATGGTCTACCTGCCCGTGGACGACGAGACCCAACGCGCCCGAATCGCCCATCGCTGGGCGACCACCCCCGAGGAGACGTTGCCCCTGTCCGAGGACGACCTCCTGTACGGGCGGGCGCTGTTCGAGGAGCCCGACGCGGCGGAGCTGGCGGGTCTCGGCACCGCCGACCCGCCGACCGGCTGGGCGAGCTGGCGGGAGTGGGCCGCCGACCGGTGGCCGTCGTTCGTGTGAGCGGTCAGTTGAGGATGATCGGATTGGTGAGCGCGGCCACGTCCCCGTGGGGTCGGCGGACTCGGCGGTCCAGTTGCGGCCCGCGCGGATTCCGGCCAGGACCGCCGCTGTGCTCAGCTCCCCGCTGAAGACCACCGTGTGGGGGTCCCGACCTGCCCCTCCAGTGGGTGTCGCTGTTGCCCATCGCCGGCCGCCACGAGCCCGTGCGGATGTCCGCCGCGAGGCTCCGCCTCGTCGGCGGCCAGGTGCCCCCCTGCGCCAGGGGCCCTCGGCCGGGACGGCTACCGGAACGGGGTGCCCTGCCCGCCCGATGGGTCGACAGGACTTCGAGGGGAGGGCCCCTTGCCGGGAGCCGCTCATCGGCGGTGGGCGTGGGAGGGTGGGGCTGCGGTTGATCGCGACGGCCGGAGTGGCTCAGGCGGTCGAGAACTGGGCGATGTACTCGGCGAACGGTGGGATACCGACCTCTTCACGGCGCTCGTCCATGCGCTCGGGATCCTCGCAGGGCCACGGGATGGGCGAGCCGTCCTTCACGCCGGCGATCTGGGTGCCGCAGATCTGCTTCCGCCCTTCGTTCACCAGCGTGCGATCCCGCAGGAAGGCGTGATCGCGCGGGCTCGCGGCACCGTTGGCCACGGCCCGCTCCATCAGCCGCAGCGCGCGCCGCTGGACGTCGAGCTGCCGGTCGGCGTGCTGCGCGATCAGCCACGCGGCCCGGGCCGCGTCGTCGCCGACCAGTTGAGCGGTCGGCCATCCGTGCGCGTCCATGATCTCGCTGAGACGGTCCGCGTGCCGCGCGGTCAGTCGACGCCACGCCAACTGCTCCGCCGGGTCATCGCTGTTCGCCTTGCGCACGGCCTGGTGATCCGCCGCGGCCATCACGTTGAGCTCTGCGGCCACTGCGGCAAGGTCGGATGCCATCCCCACTCCAAGTCAGATGGAGGTTCCCCCTGGTCATCCGGAACTTTAAGGGTGCAAAACGCGACAAAACATCCTCCCGGAGGACGGTGACAGGCACCTCCGGAGATTGGGATACTTGATCTATCCACGGAGCCAGAGTCGGATCGACGCAACGGCGACGGACCTGTGTGGTCGTCGAAGTGGGTGATCCGGACGGTCGCGATGACGCCGAGGAAGACGGTTGCGAAGGCGAGCGCGAGGAGCACG
>NZ_BAAAKJ010000018.1:18124-21406 GCF_039527695.1 Kitasatospora putterlickiae | reverse complement strand
GAGACTCATCGCCGAACCCCGATGACCCGGTGGCCGAGGCGGGCGGCGAGGCTGTGGAGCAGTTCCTCGGCCTGATGGTGGGTGAGGGCGAGGGCGAGCTCCTCGCCCGGGCCGATGTGGATGTCGAGGTCGACCGCCGCCCGGAGCTGCACGGCCGCGTCCGGGGCAGCCTCGGCGGAGAGGTAGGCGACGGTGGTCCGCTCGACGTACGTGGTGGCGTTGAGGAGGGGAATCACGACTCCCACGGCCGGTCACCCCTCTCGCGGAGGACGTGGAGGAGGTTGAGGAGGGTGGCGAGGGAGGTGTCGCCGAAGGAGATGAGGAGGCGGCCGTCGATGGTGGTGCCGTTGACGGCGGCGGAGTCCCACTGGATGCCGAACGGCTCTCCGAGCTGGTGGAGTTCGCGGAGGAGGGCGGTGACCTCGGGCTCGGTGTACGTGCGGAGGTAGGTGTCGTGGGGGGTGAGGGGGCCGTTCACGCGGCGGCGTCCAGCTCGAACCAGATGACCTTGCCGGTCTTGGTCGGGGTGGTGCCGAAGCGGTGGGTGAGGGCCTGGACGAGGTGGAGGCCCCGGCCGGAGAGGGCGTAGGGGTCGGCGGGCGTTCGGGGCTCGGGGAGGAGGTCGGGGCAGTCGTCGCAGACCGAGACCCGGAGGGTGCGGGGTCGGAGGGAGACCAGGACGGGCGGCGCCAGCGCGCCCCCGTGCTGCCAGGCGTTGATGTACAGCTCGTGGAACGCGAGTTCGGCGTCGTCGATGATGCCCGGCGCCCAGTCGGCGGCGTGGAGGATGGAGCGGAGCTCGGCGCGGACCGTGGAGCAGTCGGGCGGGTTGAAGGCACGCATGAGGGACCTCCGGATGGGGGTTGTGCAGAGGGGTTCGTCGTCGATCGGTCGACGGAGATGTCGCCGTGAGCCAGGACAGGGCGGGGCTGGTGATGCCACGTGTGGCTGCTCTGCGGTGCGAAATGGGCAGCATGCGCCTACTGCCCAGGGAGACAGGCGTTACTGACGACCCGTCGGATCGGCGTGACATTGACCATAGTCCAGAGCGAGAGCAAGTTTTTCCCAGATGCGAGATGTTCCCTCTATCGTGTTGCCGACCGCCCCTGGATGGACCGACTGATCGACCGCGCGGCAGACTTGGGATCGAACCCGCCCGGAAGGAAGCCATGGCTCCACGCACGAACCCCACACTCCGTCAGCGGCGACTCGGGGCAGAGCTGCGAAGAATGCGCGAGCAGGCCGGCTTCGGCGGCAGCGAGCTGGGTCGCGCCGTCGGGATGAACCCCGCCCAGGTGACGCAGATGGAAGCCGGGAAGATCGGCATCAGTGTGGAGCGCCTGCGCACGGTCGCCGCCACGTGCATGTGCGCGAACGAGCCCTTGATCACTGCACTCGCGAACATCATCACGGAGCGAGAGAAGCCCGGGTGGTGGGAGGAGTATCGAGGAGTCATTTCGACGGACTTCGTCGATGTCGCGGAGTTCGAGAGCCATGCTCGGCGGCTCACCACGTTCACGATGGCCTTCGTTCCCGGGCTCCTCCAGACCGGCCGCTACGCCGCTGCCGTCTTCGCCGAAACCTTCCCACCCCTGCCGCGCCACGAAGTCGATCTCAGAACAGCCTTCCGCATGCAGCGGCAGCGCATCGTCCGATCCGGTACAACGCCGTACACGGCGTTCGTCCATGAAGCAGCGCTACGCATGAAGTTCAGCGGCCCGGCCGTCCTCACCGAGCAACTCAGCGCTCTCATCGAGGACTCCGAACAGCCGACCATCTCCATCCGGGTCATCCCGTTCGAGGTCGACGCCATGCCGAGCTCCAACGAGAACTTCACCTACGCCGACGGACCGATCCCCGAGTTGGACACCGCACAGATGGACACGGGCCTCGGTATTCGAATCTTCGACGCCCCGTCCCACACGGCGAAGTTCCGATCTCTGCTCGCTCGATTCGACTCGTACGCCCTCTCGAAGGAGGACTCCCGAGGCTTCATCGAGTCCATCAAGAAGGAAGTGGAAAGCAAGCATGCGTAGCTCTGCTTGGCAGAAGTCCAGCTACTCCGGCGCGAATGACGAGTGTGTGGAGGTGCGCACCACTAACGAGGGGATCGAACTCCGCGAGTCCGACGACGGCAACACCATCGTCCGAACCACGTCCGCCACGTTCGCCGCACTCCTCCAAGCCACCAAGGCCGGCGAGTTCGACCACCACGCCAGCTGACACGGCGGTGGCCCTCGCTCTGCGGAGCGAGGGCCACTTCAGAGCGCAGCAGCCCATCGATGCGATTCAGATGGCCACGAATGGAGGCTACCCATGGTTAGTCCTACCTGGCAGAAGTCGAGTTACTGCGCAGCACACAACGAATGCTTCGAGGTTCGCTCGGCGAGCGGTCTGATCGAACTCCGCGAGTCCGACGACGGCAACACCATCGTCCGCACCACCTCCGCCGCGTTCGCCGCACTCCTCCAAGCCACCAAGGCGGGCGAGTTCGACCACCACGCCAGCTGACACCACGGCCGCCCTCGCTCTGCGGAGCGAGGGCGGCCGCGCAACGCAGCCCGCCCGGGCGCTGCTCAGCAGCGGCTCTGCACGAAGTCAGCGTGACGGTCAGTCAGATGCCTTAGATTGGTTCGGTGACCGAACTGATGGTGCACGATGCCACTGCGGGATACCGAGGAAGGACCGTCATTCGGAATCCCGAACTCCGCTAAAACGCGGGGGGTCATGTCCTGATCCGGCCGAACGGGGCGGGCAAGCCAACAACCTTCCACAAAGAGGCAATGATGGCCACATTGATCCTGACCATACGCCCGGCACTGGTGGCCAAGCCATTCCACCTGGCGTTCACCAAACCAGTGGTTACCATAGACGGCATCGAGAACGAAACCACCTGGGGAGAGACGGAGTTCAACCTAAAGAGCGGCGCTCACCAGATCTCTGTGGCATTCCGCTACCGCGGCCAGCGCGCCGCCCAGTTGGCAATCGCCCGGCGCGAGATCGTCCTCGACAACCAGACCCCCCACGTACGGCTGACGGCACAACTCGGCGCACGCAACGGAAGCAGCTTCACCATCACCGGCCCGCATCAGACGACTTCGCCCCGCCTGTACGGTCGGGGGCATGGATGACACCTCTCGTCCGACTCTTGACGAAATCGAAGATCGTCTCGTTGCCCTCGTCGAGGGCCGGCTGACCCGGAACAAGGCCGAGCGCTGGGCCGCAGCGTGGATGGCGTGGGACGGGCTCGCTGGGACGACCCGTCTTCGACAAGGAGTGGTG
>NZ_BAAAKJ010000018.1:15401-18113 GCF_039527695.1 Kitasatospora putterlickiae | reverse complement strand
ACCGTTTGGGGCGAGGTGTCAGGCGCGGGGGTCGACGAGGATCTTCACGGCCGTCTCGTTGTGGTGGATGAGGGTCTCGAAGCCGTCGGTGACCAGCTCGTCCAGGCCGATGGTCTTGGTGATGAAGGGGGCCAGATCAATGCGGCCCTCCTGCACGAGCTTGATGGTCTGCGGGTGGGAGTTGACGTAGGCGATCGTGCCGCGCAGGTCGACCTCCTTCAGCACGAGCTTCTGCATGTCGATCGACGCCGGCTTGCCCCAGATCGAGATGACGGTGATGACACCGCCCGGCCTGACGGCGTCGAACAGCGTGTCGAGCACGACGTTGACGGACGTGGCCTCGAACGCGACGTCCGCGCCCTTGCCGCCGGTGAGGCGACGGACCTCTTCCGCGACATCGGTGGTGGCGGGGTCGATGACGTGGTCGGCGACCTTGGTGTCCAGCGCCTTCTGCCGCCGCAGCGGGCTGAGCTCGGAGACCGCCACCTCGACGCCCATCGCCTTCAGCACCGCGCAGGTCAGCAGTCCGATGGGCCCCGCACCGCCGACGATGGCGAAGTCGCCCGCCTTCGCGCCGGAGCGCTCGAACGCGTGGTACCCCACCGACAGCGGCTCGATCAGGGCCGCCTGGTCCAGCGGGACGTCGCCGACCGGGTGGACCCAGCGGCGCTCGACGACGACCTTCTCCGCGAGCCCGCCGCCGCGACCGCCGAGCCCGATGAAGTTCATGTCGGGCGACAGGTGGTAGACCGGGTTGTTCTCGCTGGTGTCGACGTCGGGGTGCAGGATGTAGGGCTCGACGACGACGCGGTCGCCCGGCTTCAGGTCCTCGACGCCCTCGCCCACCGCGTACACCACGCCCGACATCTCGTGGCCGAGGGTCACGGGGGCGGACTCGCCGGAGACCGGGTGCGGGTGGCCGGCCGGCGGGACGAAGATCGGCCCGTCGAGGTACTCGTGCAGGTCGGTGCCGCAGATCCCGCAGTACGCGACGTCGATGCCCACCGTGCCCGGCTGGACGGTCGGCTCCGAGATGTCCTCGATACGGATGTCACCGCGGTCGTAGTAGCGTGCAGCCTTCACTTGGACTGGCTCCTTCGTTCGCCTTGCGCTCACGGCCGTGCCGCGCCCCGCCGTGAAGCGGGGGACGCCTCGGAACAGCCGTAATGTTCACGTTTAAACTATACGCCCGGAAAGTCCGAAACGCCGACCCGGCGCGCCGAAGAGCCGATGGAGACGGCCCCCTGGTTCTTGGACCAACCACCCCGGCCACCACTAGGCCGTGGGCGATCGGCATCGAACTTCACGAGTCCGACGACACCGACCTCATAGTCCGTACCGCCCCTGCCGAGTTCGCCGCCCTCCTCCGAGCCGCCAAGGCCGGCACGTTGGACCCCCATGGAGCGGCTCCTCCGGTGGCCGGTTGCTGACAGGGTGGGCGGCTATCCCCGTTCGTGACGGCATGTCACAATCCGACTGGAGCGATGTGACATGTCACATGTGTTCCCGGTGTCCGCCGGGAACACCTAACGAGCGAGGAAACCCTTGAAACGCTTTGCCGCTGTTCTCGCCGGCACCGCCGCCCTGGCCACGCTGACCGGAGTCCAGACCGCCTCCGCCGTCCCGGGTCCCCCTCCTACCGTGTGCGGGAACCCGGGTGCGCCGAGCTACGTCACCATCAGGGCCTGTATCTCCATCAACGGAAACTATGTGGTCACGTACGCACAGGCCAATCCGACCAACCCGGCCACCTGGCAGGACCAGGACGTCAGCTTCGACACGACCGCCAGCGGCTTCACGCCGTCCGGCCCGCCCGGCCCGACCGTTCTGGTCACGGCCGCCGGAGCCAGGGTCGGCGGGCTCGTCGGCATCGCGCGTTGCGGCTCGGCCGTGACCGCCACGTTCTCCCTCGACCAGCCCGGCTGGCCGCCGTCGACCTCGACGGTCTCGGCCTTCGTGAACTGCTGACCCGACCACCCGGAACCGAGGTCCCCCTCGCTCGACGGAGCGAGGGGCGGCTTTTCGCTGCCTTGAAGGCGGCGGAACATCTCGCGAGGCGGGGCGGAGCCCGGCACTCGAAGACAACGACCGGCCGGGGGCGTCACGTTCGACTGCCCGGTGGCCGGTTGCTGCCAGTACGGACGGCTGCTCCCGTTCGTGGCGCCATGTCAGAATCCGATGAGAGCTATGTGACATGTCACATGTGTTCCCGGTGTCCACCGGGAACACCCAACGAGGGAGGAAACCCTTGAAACGCTTTGCCGCTGTTCTCGCCGGCACCGCCGCCCTGGCCGCGCTGACCGGAGTCCAGACCGCCTCCGCCAACCCCGTGGGCGTCACCGTGTGCGGTACCCCGGGTGTGCCGAACCACGTCACGGTCAAGGCCTGTATCAACATCAACCAGGGCCACGTCTACGCGTTCGGGCGCGCCACTCCGTACAGCGCGACCTGGCAGGACCAGCAGGTCTCCTTCCAGCTGACCACCATCGGCATCACCAACCCGGCGCTCGGCACCGTCTACCCGACCGTCCTGATCGAGGCCAACGGGCCGTCCCAGGAGATCGGCAGCGTCACCGGCGACGTGCCCTGCGGCTCGCAGGTGACCGCCACGTTCACCGTGACCCAGCCCGGCTGGTACCCGTCGTCCTCGACGGTCTCGACCGTCGTGAACGACTGCTGACCCTGACCGACCGGAACCAGGGCCGCCCCTCG
>NZ_BAAAKJ010000018.1:12360-15390 GCF_039527695.1 Kitasatospora putterlickiae | reverse complement strand
TTCGCCGTCTCAGAGGCGGCGGAACATGAAGTGCTGGCCGACATAGCCGTGCTCGGGGTGGTCGAAGACCCCCGGGACGGTGCCGACGACCTCGAAGCCGAGCGACTTCCAGAGGTGAACGGCCGACTCGTTCGTCTCCACGACGGCGTTGAACTGGATGCCCCGGTAGCCCTGCTCGCGGTGCCACTCCACCACGTACTCGCCGAGCGCGCGGCCGACGCCCCGGCCCTGACAGGCGGGGTCGACCAGGAACGACGCGGTGCCGATGTGGGAACCGCGGCCCGGCTTGTTCGGGCCCATCTTCGCCGAACCCACGATCCGGCCCTCCGCCACGGCCACGACCGTGCGCCCCGGGGGCTGCTCCATCCACCACGGCCTCGCCTCGTCGAGGGTCTGCCGCTCGGGGAAGGCGTACGTCCGGCCCTCGGCCATGATCGCGGAGTAGAAGGGGTAGATGCCCGGCCAGTCCTCGTCGGAGGCGATGCGGATGTCCATTCGGGACAGGCTACGCACGAACCACCCCCGGCACGCGGATTTTCCGCCCCGGAGCGGGCGTGCGCTGTCGGAACAACGGCCGGACGCAGAGCGGGCAGAGCGGCCCTTCCGCCCGGAATAACGTCGTTCCCGTAAGCGCCCCGGGCAACCGGAAATGCGCCTGACGTAACGTCAATTTCCCGTGATGACAAGGAACATACCCATGGTTGACATCGCCTCGGTCCACGCCGCCCCGAGCCCGGACCTGCTCACCCCCGACAACGCGATGATGCTCTTCGTCGACCACCAGCCGCAGATGTTCTTCGGCACCGGCAGCGGCGACCGCACCGCGATCATCAACGCCACCACCGGCCTGGCCAAGGCCGCGAAGATCTTCGACGTGCCGGTCGTCCTGTCCACCGTCGCCGCCGAGTCCTTCTCGGGCCCGATCCTCCCGCAGCTGCGCGCGGTCTTCCCCGACCAGGAGGTCATCGACCGCACCTCGATGAACGCCTGGGAGGACGAGGCCCTGGTCGAGGCCGTCAAGGCGACCGGCCGCAAGAAGATCATCCTGTCCGGCCTGTGGACCGAGGTCTGCCTGGTCCTGCCCGCGCTCTCCGCGCTGGACCAGGGCTACGAGGTCTACGTCGTCGCCGACGCCTCGGGCGGCGTCAGCCCGCTGGCCCACGAGCACGCCCTGCAGCGGATGACCGCCGCCGGCGCCGTGCCGGTCACCTGGGTGCAGGTGCTGCTGGAGCTCCAGCGCGACTGGGCCCGCAGCGAGACCTACGTCGCCGTGACCGACCTGGTCCAGGAGCACGGCGGCACCTACGGCCTCGGTGTCTTCTACGCCAAGTCGATGATCAACCCGAACGCCGCCGGCTGACCGACCCGGATCACGGCCGCTCCCCCGATCGGGCCCTGCCGCTGCCTGGCGGCAGGGCCCGATCAGCCCCCCGACCCCTCCGCGCAAAGGACCTCACCATGCCGTTCATCACCGTCGGCCAGGAGAACACCGCTCCGATCGAGCTCTACTACGAGGACCACGGCACCGGTCAGCCGGTCGTCCTGATCCACGGCTTCCCCCTCAACGGCGCCTCCTGGGAGCGGCAGAGCGCCGCCCTGCTGGACGCCGGCTACCGGGTCATCACCTACGACCGCCGCGGCTTCGGCCGTTCCTCGCAGCCGACCACCGGCTACGACTACGACACCTTCACCGCCGACCTGAACACCGTCCTGGAGACCCTGGACCTCCGGGACGCCGTGCTGGTCGGCTTCTCGATGGGCACCGGCGAGGCCGGCCGCTACATCGCCAAGTACGGCTCCGAGCGGATCGCCAAGATCGCCTTCCTCGCCTCGCTGGAGCCCTGGCTGCTGAAGAACGACGAGAACCCGGAGGGCGCCGCCCCGCAGGAGTTCTTCGACGGCATCGTCGCCGCCGTGAAGGCCGACCGGTTCGCCTTCTACACCGGCTTCTTCAACGACTTCTACAACCTGGACGAGAACCTCGGCACCCGGATCAGCGAGGAGGCCGTCCGCAACAGCTGGAACGTCGCGACGAGCGGCGGCGCCTTCGCCGCCTCGGCCGCGCCGACCACCTGGTACACGGACTTCCGCGCCGACATCGCCCGCATCGACGTGCCCGCGCTGATCCTGCACGGCACCGGTGACCGCACCCTGCCGATCGACGCCACCGCGCGCCAGTTCCACAAGGCGCTGCCGACCGCCGACTACGTGGAGATCGAGGGCGCGCCGCACGGCCTGCTCTGGACCCACGCCGACGAGGTCAACGCCGCGCTGCTGGCCTTCCTGGCGAAGTAACGGCCGCCCGTCCGCGCCCGGCTCCCGTGTACGACGGGGGCCGGGGGCGGCGGTGTTCCAGGGGACTCACGCGGGCGGCCGGGTGGCGTCGTGGATGAACTCGGCGACCGCCGACGGCCGGGAGACGGCGACGGCGTGCGAGGCGTCGGGCAGTTCCAGGACGGTGGCGCCGGCGCGTTCGGCCGTGAAGCGCTGGACCTCCGGCGGCAGGGCGCGGTCGGCGCCGGTCACCAGGGCCCAGGCCGGCTTGGCGCGCCAGGCGGCCTCGGTCGGCACGTCGGTCAACGCCCGTTCGGCGATGGGCCGTTGCAGCACGGCGAGGACCCGCGCCAGCTCCGGGTCGAGGTCACCGGCGACGAACGGCCCGAAGCAGTCCCCGGGCACCGAGAGCTCGGCCGCGTCCCCGCCGTCGGCGCCGTCCGCGCCG
Organism: Kitasatospora putterlickiae; assembly: GCF_039527695.1. Taxonomy (NCBI): domain Bacteria; kingdom Bacillati; phylum Actinomycetota; class Actinomycetes; order Kitasatosporales; family Streptomycetaceae; genus Kitasatospora; species Kitasatospora putterlickiae. Next base: position 12,668 of record NZ_BAAAKJ010000018.1, on the reverse strand, counting down.
TCCGCGGCGTACGGGGTGCGGCGCAGCCGGGAGATCAGCGGCGAGGGGGTGAAGCGGCCCGTGAGCGCCTGGTAGCTCTCGCCCGGCTCGGGCAGGTAGGCGGCGATGTAGACCAGCGCGACGACGTTGGGGGCGGTCCCGGCCTCGGTGATCACGGCGCCGCCGTAGGCGTGGCCGACCAGCACCACGGGGCCGTCGATCCCGGCGAGCACCGAGGTCAGGTAGGCGGCGTCGTGGGCGAGTCCGCGCAGCGGGTTGGCGGCGGCGAGCACGGTCAGGCCGCGCCGCTGGAGTTCGGCGACGACGCC
>NZ_BAAAKJ010000018.1:8708-12326 GCF_039527695.1 Kitasatospora putterlickiae | reverse complement strand
CAGCCCGGCCGCCCCCGCCCCCGGGCGGGCTGGGGGTGGGGGTGGAGGGGGAGGTCAGGAGGCCTGTTGCCGGGCGTCGGCGTGCGCGGCGTAGGCCTGCCACTCGCGCGGCGAGACGCCGTAGGTCTCCCGGAACGCGCGGCTGAAGTGGGAGTGGCTGACGAAGCCCCAGCGGTGGGCGACGGCGGAGACGCTGGTCTGCCGGCGGGAGGGCCGTTCCAGCTCGCGGCGGCAGGCGTCCAGGCGCCGCCCGCGCACCCACTGGCCGACGGTCGTGCCGTCCGGCTGGAAGAGCTTGTGCAGGTAGCGCACCGAGATGTGCTGCGAGCGGGCGATCGACTCGGGCGAGAGGTCCGGGTCGGCGAGGTTGTCCTCGATGTGGTCGCGGATCCGCGCCAGGATCCCGGCCGCGGCGGTCGGGTGGTCCGGGTCGACCCGTTCGAGCAGTTCGGTCACCAGGATGGCGACGATGTCGGAGACGCTGCGCGCGAGGTGGTGGCCGGGCCGGGCGTTCCGGGAGCGGAGCTCGGAGGCGAGGGTGCGCAGGACCTGGGAGGCCAGCGAGCCGATGCCCTGGTCCCCCCGGGCCAGCAGCCCTCCGGTGCGCCGGACGTCGCCGTGCCGCACGCCCAGGTAGAAGCAGGGGACGCGGAAGCGGGCCATGTGGAACCCGGGCTCGGACAGCAGGCCGGTCGGGTACGGGGTGGTGCCGATCAGCAGGTCGCCGGGCTCCAGGGCGGTGCTGGCGCCGTCGCGGCGCAGCGAGGCCTCGCCCTGCAGGTGCAGGGCGACGTAGAGGCAGTCCTCGGGGTCGGTGCCGGGCGGCGGCGCGAGGACGTCGATGCAGCCGGTGCCGCCGTCGTGGGCGGCCTGGTGGGGCTGGTGGTGCGCGGTTTCTGGCACGGGTGAGGGACCCGACTGGATCACGGAAGGCTCCGACCGGTTTCGTATGGCTCTGTGCAGGGATGGGGAGAGGGCGGAGCGCCGCCCGCCGCTCGGCCGCGGGGCGCTCGGGGAGGGGTTCAGGAGCGGGGGACGCTCGTGCGCCCAAGGGGACTTCGGGTTCCCGGCGGGGCACCGGGACATGAGCGGCAGCTCGTAGTGACGATTCTCGTCAGCCGGGGGTCCCGCTGACCACCGCCCGGCGTAGGGATTGCCCGGCGGGGCTTCCTCACTCTGTAGCAACCCGGCGTCCTCGTTCCGTAGCACGAGGCCGCCGACGCCGCCGCGGGTCAGGCCGGTCGCTCGGCGGGGACGCGGAGCAGGTCCCACAGGCGCAGCCCCATGTGCAGGACCAGCCGGTGGCCGCCGTCGTCGAGGTCCAGGCCGGTGATCTCCTGGATCTGCCGCAGGCGGTAGTAGAGGGAGGTGCGGTGGACCTCCAGGACCTCCGCCGTCCTCGGCACCGAGCCGGCGTTCTCCAGGAAGCAGCGCAGGGTCTCCTCCAGGCGGGCGTGGGAGCCGCCGTCCAGCAGCCGGCGCAGCGGCTTGGGGACGAGGGAGTCGTTGAGGGCGGTGTCGGGCAGTTGGAGGAGCACGGTGTGCTCGCCGAGCCGTTCCCAGTCCCCGATGCCGCCGAGCCGGGGCAGCCGGCGGGCGGCGCGCTCGGCCACCCGGGCCTGGTCGTGGGAGATCCAGGCGTCGGCGAGGTCGCCCTGGCGTCCGCCGACGCCCACCACCGTGGTGGTGTCCTGGTCCAGGAAGGTCTCCAGGGAGCGGACGACGCCCCGGGACTGCGACTCCAGGTCCTCCTCGGCCGGTTCGCGTGCGAAGACCTGGACCAGGACGGCCCGGTCCCGCTCGACCGCGAGCAGGCCGTGGGCGGTGCGGCTCCGCCGGCACGGTTCCAGGGCTCCGCGCAGCGCCACCTCGACGTGGCCGGAGGGTCCGGGCGGTCCGGAGACGGCCACGGTGGTGACCACCACGTGGGGGCCGGCGGGCAGCAGGCCGTCGTCCAGCAGCCGGCGGCGCGCGGCGGCGCGCTGCGCCGCGTCCGGGCCGACCAGCCGGTTCACCAGGTCGCGGGTCCGCTGCTCGGCGGCGTCGGAGGCCAGGTGCGCGGCGTACATCTCGACGGCGACGGCGCGGGAGACCCGGGCGATGGCCTCGGTCTCGGCCGCGGTGAGGTCGCCTTCCCGCGCCACGACGATGAGGATGCCGAGCAGGTGGCCGCGTTCGCGGACCGGCGCGCAGTAGCGCGGTCGCAGGCCCAGGTCGTCGCGGCCGTCCAGGTAGCCCGGTCCGGTCCACCGCGCCACGCCCTGGGAGAGCAGGTAGCGGATGGCCTCGTCGTCCGCGACGCCCTGGAGCAGCGTGCGCACGCGCACCGGGTCCTCGTCGCCGAAGTGACGGCTGGTGCAGATCATCCGCACCAGCGGGTCGTCGAGGACGACGGAGCGTCCCAGTTCCTCGGCCAGGCCGTCGACCAACGTCTGCAGCGCCTCGCCGGCCGGGCGTGCGCGCTGGATCCACCTCTTCATGATCAGTTACCTCCCGGCGGCATTCATACAAGAGGCGAAACCGGGTGGACAAACGTTCAACAAACCGAGAAGACACCCGCTCGGCGCCCGGAAGAGCGGTGGTTTCAGGGCGGTGCGCCCGCGTCCCATCCCGGAGCGGCGGGCGGATGGTGCGCTGATCGTCACGCCCCGGTGCACCGCCGGAACATCTCCCCCGGCGCCGTCTCCTAGCGTGGGCGGTGATCCGCCTCTCCCCTGTCCGTCGGCAGCTCCCAGGGCCCGAGGTCTTCGCCCCGCAACCCCGACTCAGGAGAACCCATGTCCGCGCCCCACCCGCTCCCCAGCCCGCAGCCCTGCCCGGAGCCGGGCCCGGAGACCGCCGCGACCGACGTCGTGCTCGACGCGCGCATCGTGCTCGACGCGGGCCAGTCCCTCGGCATCCCCGTGCGCTTCACCTACTACGCCGACGACCCGTTCGCCGTGTCGCTGGAATTCCTCGGCGCCGCCGCCGAGGCCGGCACCTGGCAGTTCTCCCGCGACCTGCTCTGGGAGGGCCTGCAGCGGCCCGCCGGCACCGGCGACGTCCGCATCTGGCCGCCCTGCACCTGCCACGGCCGCGCCTCGCTGCGGATCATGCTCCAGGGCCAGGACGGCTCCGTGCTCGTCGACCTGCCGGCCCGGCAACTGCGGCGCTGGCTGCGCCGGGAGAGCTTCGCACTGGTCCCCCGGGGCACCGAGGCGACCCTGATCGACTGGGACGCCGAGCTGGGCGGCCTGACGGGGTGACGGGGTGACGGCCGGCGCACCGCTCATCCGCGCGGCAGCGCCGCCACCGCCGCGTCGGCGATCAGCTCGGGCGCCTGCCCGACGTACAGGGTGGCGCCCCGCTCGTCCGGCTCCAGCGGTTCCAGGGCGGCGAGTTGCGAGTCCAGCAGCGACCCCGGCATGAAGTGGCCCGAGCGGCGGCCGATCCGCCCGGCCAGCAGGTCGTGACCGGCCGTCAGGTGCAGGAAGAACGCGTCCGGGCAGGCCGCCCGCAGGATGTCGCGGTAGCGCCGCTTCAGCGCGGAGCAGGCGATCACGCAGCCGGTGCCCGCCTCGTCGCGCTCGCGCAGCCAGCGGCCGACCGCCTCCAGCCAGGGCCGGCGCACCGCGTCGT
>NZ_BAAAKJ010000018.1:0-8703 GCF_039527695.1 Kitasatospora putterlickiae | reverse complement strand
GGGCCGCCATCCGGGCGATGTCGGCCGGCCGGTGGAAGTCGTCCGCGTCCGCGAAGGGGACGTCCAGCCGCCCGGCGAGCAGCCGGGCCACCGTGGTCTTGCCCGTGCCGGAGACCCCGATGACCACGACGCACGGGGCGCGGCCGTCGCCGGGCGCCGCCGGGCCTCCCTCCGCCACCGCCTCGCTCCTACGGGAACCGCGGGGCCGGCCCGTCCGAGCCGGCCGGGTACTCCTCCAGCGGCACCAGGTCCCGCTCCCACGCGGACAGCACCGGTTCGAGGACCCGCCAGGCCTGCTCGGCCTCGTCACCGCGGATGGACAGCGCCGGATCGCCGGTCAGCACGTCCAGCAGCAGCCGGCCATAGGCGGGCAGCTCCGCCGGGTCCATCCGCGCGGTCAGCGAGAGCGGGGCCAGCTCGTGCGCCCGGGTGCCGATGCCGGTCAGGTCGAGCGCCAGCCCCTCCGGCTCCAGCTCGAAGCGGAGCACGTTGGGCGCCGCCTCCCCGCCGTGGCCGAACGGCAGGTGGGGCACCGGGCGGAAGCGCACCGCGACCTCCTTGCGGTCCGCGCCGAGCGCCTTGCCGCTGCGCAGCCGGAACCTGGTGCCGGACCAGCGCCAGCTGTTCAGTTCGAGCTCCACCTCGGCGAAGGTCTCGGTGCGGCGCCCGGGGTCGACGCCCTGCTCGTCGGCGTACGCGGGGACGGCGCGGTCGCCGATCCTCCCCGGCAGGTAGCGGGCACGCCGGGTGCGATGCAGCACGTCGTTCTCGGTCAGCGGCCGGACGGAGCGCAGCACGTCCACCTTGCGGTCGCGCAGATCGCGCTCGCCGAGGGTGATCGGCGGTTCCATCGCCACCAGGCAGAGCAGTTGCAGCAGATGGTTCTGGATCATGTCCTTGAGCGCGCCGACGGTGTCGTAGTAGCCGGCCCGGCCCTCCAGGGCGAGGGTCTCGTCCCAGACGATGTCGATCCCGGCGATGTGCGTGCTGTTCCAGATCGGCTCCAGCACCCGGTTGGCCAGCCGGCTGCCGAGCACGTTCTGGACGGTCGCCATGGCCAGGAAGTGGTCGACCCGGAACACCGCCTGCTCCGGCAGCAGGTCGGCCAGCAGCCGGTTCAGCTCCTGGGCGCCGGCCAGGTCCTCGCCGAACGGCTTCTCCAGCACGATCCGGCTGCCGGGCGGCAGGCCGGCCCGGTGCAGGGCGGCGACCGCGGCGGGGAACAGCGCGGGCGGCAGGGCCAGGTAGACGGCGACCGGCCCGTCCCCGGCGACCACCGCGGCCACGTCGGCGGGGTCGGAGACGTCCGCCCGCAGGTACCGGGCCGAGGCGCCGACCCACGCCATGGCCTCGGCCGGACAGTCCCCGCCGTGGCGGTCCAGCTGGTCGGCGGCCCACTCCCGGTACCGCCCGGTGGACCAGTCCTCCCGGCTGGCGCCGGTCAGGCTCAGCCGCTCGCCGAGGTGCCCGCCGGCCCGCAGCGCGGCCAGCGCCGGCAGCAGGAAACGCGCGGTGAGGTCGCCCGTGCCGCCGAAGACGACGAGCCGCTCGATCATCGCCGCACCCCCGCCCTCGCCCGGGCCAGGTTCACACCGCTGGCGGCGATCCCGATGTGGCTGAACGCCTGGGGGAAGTTGCCCATGAACTCTCCTGTGGACGGGTTGATCTGCTCCGACATCAGCCCCAGCGGGCTGGCCCGGGCGCACAGCGAGTCGTACAGCTCCTCGGCCTCCGCCGTCCGGCCCTGGCCGATGAGGTTGTCGACCAGCCAGAAGCCGCACAGCACGAACGCGCCCTCGTCGCCGGCCAGGCCGTCCGGGGACTCCTCGTGCAGGTAGCGGTAGAGCAGCCCGCCGCCGGCGGACAGCCGCTCGGCGACGGCGGTGGCGGTGGCCACCATCCGCGGGTGGTCGATCGGCACCACGTGGCGCAGCGGGAGCGCGAGCAGGCTGGCGTCCAGCACCCCGCCGCCGTCCAGGTGGGCGCTGAGGGTCCTGGCGTCCTCGTCCCAGGACTGCTCCAGGATGAGCCGGCTGAGGTGGTCGGCCGACGCCCGCCAGCGGGCGGGCCCGACCGGCAGGCCGAGCCGGTCGCCGATCTGCGCGGCGCGGTCCAGCGCCACCTGGCAGAGCCCGGCCGAGTAGGTGAACACCCGGCCCTCGCTGCGCACCTCCCAGATGCCCTGGTCGGGCTCGCGCCAGGCCTGTTCGGCGGCGTCGGCGAGGCTCGCCAGGCCGGCCCACAGGGCGGGCTGGATCTCGCCGCCGGCCCGCAGCCACTGGTCGGCGCAGTCCAGGATCTCGCCGTAGACGTCGTGCTGGCGCTGGTCGGCCGCGCCGTTGCCCCAGCGCACCGGGGCGGAGCGCTGGTAGCCCTCCAGTTCGGCGTCCTCGGTCTCGTCCGGCACGGGGCCGCCGCGCAGGTCGTACATGATGCGGGGCCAGCCGCTGTCCTCGAAGGCGTCGAGCACCCAGCCGAGGAAGGCGTCGGCCTCACCCCGGAAGCCGATGCGGCGCAGCGCGAAGACGGCGAAGGCGGCGTCGCGGATCCAGGCGTAGCGGTAGTCCCAGTTGCGGATGCCGCCGATCGGGGCGGGCAGCGAGGAGGTGGGCGCGGCGACCAGGGAGCCGTTGGCCCAGTCGTCGCAGAGCTTGAGGGTGATGGCGGCGCGCCGGACCAGGGGCTCCTGGGGGCCGCCGTAGTCGAAGTGGCGCATCCAGCGGCGCCAGGCGTCGGCGGTGCCGGTCAGCATGGCGTCGGTGTCGACCCGGTGGTGGCGGTGGAAGCGGCCCCAGGAGAGCACCAGGTCGAGCCGGTCGCCCTGGCGCAGGTCGTGGGTGCTGTGCAGGCCTTCGAGGGGCCGGTTGGAGCGCAGGTGCAGACGCAGGCCCTGGCGGCGCAGCGGGCGCAGTTCCAGTCCGCTGAACAGCGCCCGGACGCGGGCGCCGCCGCGCGGCTCCAGTTCCGCCCGGAGCCGGACGTGGCCGTCCAACACCACGGCGGAGCGCACCAGTTCGGAGCGGTCGGCGGGGGCGTTGTCGGTCAGGTCGGCGCCGGAGCGCAGCGCCAGCGCGTCGGTGACGCGCACCAGGCCGGTGCGCGAGCGCAGCTCGGTGACCAGGACGCCGGTGTCGGGTTCGTAGCGCTGCCGGGCCTCGACCAGGTCCTCCGGTGCCAGGGTGAAGTGCCCGCCCCGGGTGCGGTCCAGCAGGGCGCAGAACAGCGGGTCGGCGTCGAACCGGGGCAGGCAGAGCCAGGGGATGGAGCCGTCCAGGCCGACCAGGGCGGCGGTGGTGCCGTCCCCGATGAGGCCGAGGTCCTCCAGCGGCAGGTAGCCCTGCCGCCGGCGGACCGGCCGGAACGGTGGATCGGGGTCGAGCATGCCGCCTCGCTTCCGCAGCGCCGGGGGGGACGGGGGACGGGGGAGGCACGGCTAGAAGGTGATCAGTACCTTCACCACGTCCTCCAGCTTCTTGTCCGCGACCTCGAAGGCCCGTTCCATCTCGTCGAAACGGAACTCGTGGGTCGTCAGGTGGGTGGGGTCGAGGCGCTTGTTCTCCAGCACGCGGAGCAGCCGCTCCATGCGCAGCCGCCCGCCGGGGCAGAGACCGGTGGCGATGGTCTTGTCGGCCATGCCGACGCCCCACTCGACGCGCGGGATGCTGACGAACTCGCCCTCGCCGAAGTAGCCGGTGTTGGAGATCGTGCCGCCGGGCTTGGTGATCCTGACGCAGGTCTGGAAGGTGGCGTCCGCGCCGAGCGCCTCGACGGCGGTGTCGACGCCCTGCCCGTCGGTGAGTTCGAGGACGCGCTCGACGACGTCCTCCTTGGTGAAGTCCACGATCGCGTCCGCGCCGTACAACCGGGCGAGCTTCTGCCGGCCCGGCACCGACTCCACGCCGATGACCAGGCCGGCGCCGAGCAGCCGGGCGCCCGCGGTCACCATCAGGCCGACCGGGCCCTGGGCCAGCACGGCGACGGTGCCGCCCATCGGGATGTTGCCGTGCTCGGCGCCCATGAACCCGGTGGAGAGCATGTCGGCGCAGTAGACGGCCGCCTCGTCGGGGATGCCGTCGGGAATCCTCGCGAGGTTGGCGTCGGCCTCGTTCACGTGGAAGTACTCGGCGAAGACGCCGTCCTTGAGGTTGGCGAACTTGAAACCGCCGAGCGGCGCGCCGGACTGCGAGGGGTAGCCGTTCTGCGAGGACAGGTCGCCCCAGTCGGGGGTGATGGCGCCCGCCAGCACGCGGTCGCCGGGCCGGAAGTCCTTCACCTCGCCGCCGACGGCCTCCACCACGCCGACCGCCTCGTGCCCGAGCGTCAGGTCCTGCCGGGGGCCGATGCCGCCCTTGACGGTGTGGGTGTCGGACGTGCAGATCAGGGCCCGGGTGGTGCGCACCAGGGCGTCGCCCGGACCGAGCCCCGGCACGGGCTTCTCCAGGAAGCCGACGCGCCCGATCTCCTTCATCACGAAGGCCTTCACTGTTCCGGTCCCTCCTGCGGGCGCACCGCCACGGCGGCGGTGCGGTCGGAAACCGCCCCCTCCCCCTGCGGGCGGCGGCGTCGGCCGGCCGCCCGGGCCGCTCCTCCCACCGTCGCCGCAATCGAGCCGGATCGCGACCCGGCCGCCTCGGCGGAGGTGCGTTCCGGTGACATCCGCGCGGGCCGGCCCGGACCGGAGCCACCGTGCCACCCGGCGCGGCGGGGGCGCCTGCTAGCGTCGGACCGCTTGCGGCGGATCGTCGACGACGGAGGGTGCTGTGGAGGACAAGGGCGCGGGACGGGCCTTCATCGGATCGTTCACCTCGGCGGGCGGACGCGGGATCGTGGTGGCGGCGGTGGACCCGAAGACCGGGGCGCTGACGGAGACCGGCGCCGTCGACGCCGCTCCGAACCCGTCCTACCTCGCCCTCGGGCACGCGGAGGGCGGCCCGGTGCTCTACGCCGTCTCGGAGACGCTGCCCGGCGCGGTCGCCGCCTACGACCTGACCGGCCCGCTGCCGCGCCCGCTCGGCGCGCCCGTGGCGGTGCGCGGCGACGAGCCCACCCACCTCGCCCTCGCCCAGGGCCACCTGCTGACCGCCAACTACGGCTCCGGCAGCGTCAGCGCGCTGCCGCTCGCCGCCGACGGCGCGCCGCAGGCCCCGAGCAGCGTGCTGGCCAACGAGGGTGGCGGCCCGGACCACGACCGCCAACTCGGCCCGCACGCCCACCAGGTGCTGCCCGACCCGTCCGGCCGCTGGGTGCTCAACGTCGACCTCGGCACCGACGCGGTGCGGATCCTCGCCCTGGACCCGGCCACCGGCGGCCTGACCCCGCACGGCGAGGCCGCGCTGCCGCCCGGCACCGGCCCCCGGCACCTCGCCTTCCACCCCTCGGGGCGCCACGCGTACGTGCTCGGCGAGCTGGTCCCGACCGTGACCGTGTGCCGCTGGGACGCGGCGGCCGGGGTGCTGGAGCCGGTCGGCGACGCCCCGCTGTTCCCCGACGGCACCGAGGGCCCGGCGTACCCGTCGGCCCCGGTGGTCTCGCACGACGGCCGGCACCTGTGGGTGGCGGTGCGCGGCAGCGACACCGTCGTCGTGCTGGAGCTCGGCGCGGACGGCGAGCGGGCGCACGTGGTGGCCTCGGTGCCGTGCGGGGGCGAGTGGCCGCGCGACCTGGTGCTCGACCCTTCGGGCACCAGGCTCTACGCGGCCAACGAGCGCTCGGGCGACGTCACCTGGTTCGACCTGGACGGCGCGAGCGGCCTGCCCCGGCGGGCGGGCTCGCTGGCGGTACCGGCGGCGTCCACGGTCCTGTTCGGCTGATCCGGCCGGTTCGGCTGGGTCGGCCGGTTCGGCCGGCGTCAGTCGCGGTACACCAGGACGGGGCAGGCGGCGTGCCGGGTGCAGTGCTGGGCCACCGAGCCCAGCAGCATCCCCGAGAAGCCGCCCAGCCCCCGGCTGCCGACCACCAGCAGCGCGGCGTCCCGGGAGGCCTCGATCAGCGCGCCCGCCGGGGAGCCGTAGCGCGCCTCGATCCGCACCTCCACCGGCGGCTGCGGCCCGAGCGCCTCCGCCACGGCCCTGGCGGCCTCCCGGCGCGCCTTGCCGGCGAGCTCCGTCTCGTCGGTGCTCGCCGGCGGGAACCAGCCGCGCGCGCCGTGGAACGTCGGGTACTCCCAGGCGATCACCGCCTCCACCACGCCTCCGGTGAGCTCCGCCTGCCGGGCCGCCCACCGGAGCGCCCGCTTCGACGGCTCCGACCCGTCCACCCCGACCACGATGCGGCCGGTCTCCTCGCGCTGCTCCGCCATGGCTCCTCCTCGCCTCGGCACCCCCGCCCCCAACCCTCCCGCCGATCACCCCCCTCCCGCAGTCCGACAGGGCCGGACGGGGCCCGCCGCGACACTGCGCGACGGCCCGGCCGGGCACTGCGGGGTCGGGTGAGGCGGGCGCAAGGATGGCGAGGGGCACGGCCTCCAGCCACCCGCAGGCCCCGACGGGAACCGCGACGACCGGGCCGAGCGCAGCGGGTCAGGTGAGGCGGGCGCGGATCCGCCAGGAGGAGAGGGCGCACAGGCCGGCCGCGAGGGCGGTGAAGAGCAGGGTCTCCAGCCACTGGAAGGTCCAGTAGCGGTCGGCGGGCTGCTCGGAGACGTCCACGTGGACGTTCCCGCCGGCCAGGCAGGCCGGCATCTCGGTGAGCGACTTGTTGTTGGTGCAGTCCTGGTACCAGTCGGTGTGGCCGACCGGCTCGCCGGCGGAGTCCAGGATCTCGGTGGTCTCCACCACCCACGGCCCGCCGGGCACCCGCAGGCCGCCGATCTCGCCGTAGGTGCCGATCTTCGTCAGGCCGCTGATCAGCGGGGCGGTGAGCGGCACCGTGGTCCTGACCGGGGTCTGGTAGTGCGGGCGGACGAGCGAGGGCACCGCGACCTGGAGCACCGCGAAGACCAGCAGGGTCGCGCCCATCGCGGGCACGGTGTGCCGGATGAACAGGCCGAAGGTCATCCCGAGCGCGACGGCGAAGGCCGCGTAGCCGAGCGGGGCGAGGTTGCGCGCGCCGAACAGCGCCGGTTCGAAGCGGTTGTTCAGGAGGGTGTTCACCGGTCCCGAGGCCCAGGTCAGCGCCAGGCTGTAGACGCCGGTCACCGCCACGCCCAGCAGGCCGACGAAGCCGGCCTTGACCGCCAGCCAGCGGCCCCGGGTCACGCTCTGGTTCCACACCAGCCGGTGGGTGCCCGCCTCCAGCTCGCGGGCGACCAGCGGGGCGCCCCAGAACACGCCGATCAGCCCGGGAACGGCCAGCAGCAGGTAGCCGAGCAGGTCCACCTGGCCGCCGTACTCGTCGGCGACGGCGGCGAGTTGGCCCGCGCAGCCGCCACCGCCCGCGCAGCGCGCGAGGGTGTCGTCGTAGGCGCCGCGGATCCGCGCGCCGAGCACCAGCAGGTACACCGCGAGCAGGACCAGCGCGGCCAGCGCCGCCAGCGTCTGGACGCGGAGCTGTCGCCAGGTCAGCCAGATCACCGGTGGGCCTCCGTCGGCTTCGGAACGGGACGGGAGGTGCCCTCGTTCGCACGGGTCAGGTAGGAGAGGACGAGTTCTTCGAGGTCGACGGCGTCCACCCGCCACGGGCCGGCCGGCAGCGGGCCGCGCTCGGCGCGTACGACCGCGGTGCTCCCGCCGGGCGAGTGCTCGACCCGGATCGGCTCGACCCCGGCGGGGAGGCGCTCGACGTCGGAGCGGGCGCCGGTGATCCGGACGTGCCCCGCCAGCAGGTCCACGACGTCACCGGCCAGCTGGACGCGGTGGTCGGCCAGGACCACCAGGTGGTCGCAGACCCGCGCCACGTCGGGCAGCGCGTGCGAGGAGAGGAGGGCACTGGCGCCGAGCTCGGTGACGGCCTCCAGCAGGTCGTCCAGGAAGCCGGAGCGCGCCAGCGGGTCGAGCGCCGCCGCCGGCTCGTCGAGGATCAGCAGGTCGGGGCGCTTGGCCGCGGCGACGGTGAGCGCCAGCTGGGCGCGCTGGCCGCCGGAGAGCCGGCCCGCCCGGCGCTTCGGGTCCAGCCCGATCCGGGCGATCCGCCGCCGAGCCAGCGCGCCGTCCCAGCCCGGGTTCAGCCGGGCGCCCAGGCGCAGGTGGTCGGCCACGGACAGGTCGCCGTAGACCGGGGTGTCCTGGGCGACGAAGCCCACCCTGGCCAGGTGGGCCGGGTTGGCGGCGGGCTCGGCGCCCAGGACGCGGATCACGCCCTCGGTGGGCTTGATCAGTCCGCAGGACAGGTTCAGCAGCGTCGACTTGCCGGCGCCGTTGGGACCGACCAGGCCGATCACCCGCCCCTGCGGGATGTCCAGGTCGCAGTCGGCCAGCGCCCGGTGGCGGCCGTACCGCTTGCCGAGCCGCACGGCTTGGAGTACCGGTGTCATGGGGGTCGTCCTATCGGGGGTTCGAAGGGGTGTCAGCGGCGCGGGGCACGCCCGGAGCGGTACTTCCTGACGCCCCGGTAGGCCCCGTAGACCACCGCGACGAGCACCGCCAGGTTGAGCGCCCACCAGGCGTAGAGCAGCGGGCCGCGCTCGGTCCTCGCGGCCTCGGCGGCGAGGAGGAGAACGGGGACGGAGGAGGTCGGATCAGCCATGCCCGCAGCCTGCCGCCCGCCCGTGCGCGCCCGCACCGGCCGAAAGGACGGTCCGGCCGCACACGCTCGTACTTTCGGCCG
>NZ_BAAAKJ010000017.1:14164-14971 GCF_039527695.1 Kitasatospora putterlickiae | reverse complement strand
GCGGCGTGCGCGGCAGGTGGACGGCGCCACCGGCCCGCAGCAGCGCGCCGCCGAGCACCGGCTGTTCGGAGCCGTTGGGCGTGACGCCGAGGGGGCGTCCGCGCAGCAGGGCGCCGAGGACCGGGGCGGAGGTGCCGGCGGTCAGCACCAGTCCGGCGCGTTCGACCAGCGGCCCCAGCCAGGGCTTGCGGACGAGCAGGACGTCGGCGTCCGGGCCGGGCCGCGCGTCCCCGGTGCGGCCCTGTTCCACCACGGCCTGGTAACGGCCGCCGGTGAAGGTCGCGTTGAGCCGGGGCCAGGGGGTGCCGCCGCCGAAGAAGCGGCCGAGGTGGACGTAGACGACGGGCTTGCCGGTGCGGGCCAGCGCGGCGTCGACGGCGGCGAGTTCGGCCGGGTCGGCGGCGGGCTCCCAGGCGAGCGGGCCGACGTGGTGCACCCGGGGCGGCAACTCGGTGCCCGGGTACTCAAGTTCGGGGACGCCGCGGAGCAGCAGCGCGTCGCCGAGCAGCGGGGTGTCGTCCGGCGCCGTCCCGTGGGGTCCGCGGCCGGCCAGACCGGCCTGCTCGCGGGTCGCGGCGTACAGCGCCAGGGTCTCGCGGGTCCGGTTCTCCCGGCTGCGCCCGTACCGCGGCTCGTCGGCGCCGCCGGAGCGGTAGGTCCACAGGTGGATGGAGAGTCCGAGCACCACCACCGGGACGTCCAGCGCCTCGGCGGCGAGCAGCGCCCCGTTGCACAGCACCGAGGTGAGCAGCAGGTCGGCGCCGGCCTGCCGGGCGGCGCGCACGGTGGCCCGGTACTGGGCGAGCC
>NZ_BAAAKJ010000017.1:13792-14084 GCF_039527695.1 Kitasatospora putterlickiae | reverse complement strand
GAGGGCGATCAGGGTGGTGCCGCGCATGAAGCCGGCCATCGCCTCGAAGGCCCGCTCGCCGCCGAACTCCTCCGCCGCCGCGAACGGCAGGCCGGCCTCGGCCGCGAACGGCGCGGCGGTGGCACGGCCGAGCACGGAGACCCGGTGGCCGCGGCGCCGCAGTTCGCGCCCGGCGGCGAGCGCCGGGTAGAGGTAGCCGCCGTCGCTGAGCGGGCAGAGCAGGATGTTCACGGAGCCTCCGGGCCGGGGCGGGCGGGGCGGTCGGGTCCGGTGGCGGGCCGGACGGGCGGCG
>NZ_BAAAKJ010000017.1:9265-13785 GCF_039527695.1 Kitasatospora putterlickiae | reverse complement strand
CCCCCCGCCCGCCGGCGGCTCGGGCCGGGGGCCGGGTGGCCCGCTCAGGCGTCAGAACGCCGCGTCCCTAAGGACCGCGTCAGAGCGCCGCGCTGTTGTTGATGACGCAGATGTCCTCGACGAGGCCGTCCTCCTCGATGCCGTGCGCGACGACGTCGACCTCGTCCTCGGCCTCGGTCGGCTCCGGGTTGATGGACTCGGACATGGTGCCCTCCCTCTGCAGTGCGGCGTCCGCTACGCCGGCCCTGGGCCACGGTAGGAAGCCCCGGTATGGCGGCGCTTTCCCGCCGGTTCGATTTCGGTATGACGGAAGGTCAACACCCGTTCACCGCTGGCGGACCGGCACCCGTTCGGCGGCCTTGGCGGCCCGCTCGCGGGCGTACGCGTAGAGCAGTGCCGGCATCGCGAAGCGCACGGCGGCCCCGGGGCCCTCCGCGCCGTCCGGGCCGGCGACGGTGAGCAGGCTGGCCTCCAGGAGGTCCTCCAGGGTCCGGGCCGCCGCCCCCGGGTCGCAGTCCAGCACCGTCGCGGCCTGCTCCAGGGTGAACACCGGGTGGGCGAGCAGCCCGAGCCGCAGCACCGCCCGGTGCCCGGCCTCGGGCAGCTCCCCCACCGAGCCGGCCAACCGCACCCGCACCAGCGGGTCTCCCCCGCACAGTTCGTCCAGCAGGGCGCGCCCGCCGGTCAGCCGGGCCCCGTACTCGCTCAGCGGCACGTGCCGCAGGAAGGCCAGGCGGTCGGCGACCAGCCGCACCCCGAGCGGCAGCAGCCCGGCGGCGCGCACGATCCGGGCGGCCGACTCGCGGTCGGCCTCGACCCGCTCGGCGCCGATCGTCCGCCCGAGGAACTCCACCGCCTCGTCCACCGCGAACGGCGGCAGCGAGAACCGGTGGGCGCCTTCCAGGCCGATCAGCCGGGGCCGGGCGGTGACCACGACGGCGCTCTCGCCGGCCTCCGGCAGCAGCGGCCGGACCTCCGACTCGCGCCGGGCGTCGTCGACGACCACCAGGGCGCGGCGTCCGGTCAGCCACAACTGCCAGGCCCAGCGCGGGTCGGAGCGGTGCGCGGGGCCGGGCGGTTCGCCGCGGCCGGCGGGGGCGGCGGCGGCCAGCAGTTGGCGCAGCACGTCCTCCAGCGGGCGCAGCCGGCCGTCGTCGCCGCGCAGCCGGACGAACAGCCGGCCGTCCGGGAACCGCTCGCCGAGCCGGTGCGCGGTGTGCACGGCGAGCGCGGTCTTCCCGGCGCCGAGCGGCCCGGTCAGGACGGCGAGCCGGCCCGTGCCGCCGGTGAGCACCTCGGTCAGGCGCCGCACGGCGGCCGCGTGGCCGGTGAACGCGGGCGGGTCGGTGGGCAGCAGCTGCGGCGGCGGGGCCGGGGCCGGGTCCCCGGAGGGCGCGGCGAGCACGGCGGGAGCGGCCGGGGCGGCGGGCCGTGGCAGCACCGGGCCCGCGTCGCACAGCAGCTCGCGGTAGAAGCGGGCCAGCGCCGGGCTGGGCGGCAGGCCGAGTTCCTGGGCGAGCGACTGGCGCAGCTCGTCGTAGACGGCGAGCGCCTCGGAGCGCCGCCCGGCCTGGCACAGCGCGGTCATCTGCAGCATCCGCAGCCGCTCGCGCAGCGGGTCGCGCTGGGCCGCCTCGGTGACCCGCTCGATCGTCACCGCTCCGCGCCCGGCGGCGAGTTCGGCGTCCAGCCAGTCCTCGAACACCGCGAGGTGGCGGCGGTCCAGGCGCCGCGCGGCCGCGTCGATCAGCGGGACGTCCCGGAACCCGTCCAGGGCCGGTCCGCGCCACAGTGCCAGCGCCCCGGCGAGCGCCCCGGACCGGGCCCGCCGCTCGAAGCGCAGCGCGTCGAGGCCGTCCTCGGGGGTGTGCAGCACGTAGCCGCCGGCCTGGTGGCTGATCCGCACGACCGGCGCGGCGGGCTCCGGGCCGCCGCCGGGCTCGGCCCCGACCAGCCGGCGCAGTCCGCAGACGTACACCTGGAGGTTCTTGCGGGCGGTGCGCGGCGGCGCGTCGTCCCACAGCGCCTCGACGAGGGCCTCGGCCGACAGCCGGGTGTTCGCGTGGGACAGCAGCGCCGCCAGGAGGATCTGTTGTTTCCGTGATCCCGGGTCGAGCTCCCGGCCGTTCTCCAGCACGCGGAGCGGGCCGAGAATCCCGAATCCCACCGCCATCTCACGCCAACTTGATGACGAAGGAATGCCCTTCCACCTCGGCGTCCGAAACGGCGTCCAGCCGCTGTTTGACGGAATTGAGGACGGTCACCTCGTCCTCGGTGAGGCGGGACAGCACGTCCCGCTGCTCCAGGGTCAGCAGGTCGACCGGGTTGCCCGCCTGGCGGAGGGCGTCGAGGGCGTCGAAGGTCATGGTCCCCTCCTTGTCGGATGCCAGATCATCATCACCGCCGCCCGGGGGGCCGTCCATGAGACCTTTGGGCCAGGAATCACCGCCGGCGGGGGGCCCGGGGACGGAGGCGGCGAGAATCAGCGCGAGCAGTCCGGCCTGCAGTCTTGACCGGAGTCCCAGTTTCGCCAGAATGGCGGTGACGAACCGTTTGACGGTGCGTTCGCTGATATGCAGTTCGTAGGCTATCGAGCGGTTGTCGTATCCGAGGCCCAGCAGGTGCAGCACGGTGCGCTCGCGCGGGGTCAGCGAGGCGGTCAGCGACAGCGCGGCCGCCGTCGGCCGCGGCGGCAGCCCCGGCACACGGGGCGTACCGCACTCCGGACACACCGGATCCCCACCACCCATCGACGGAGCCCCCCTCTGGCAACACCTGACCGCGGTGCCCTCATGCTGACGCCCGCACCGGGCACCGGCAAGAGGGCGAACGCGCCAGGAACATGCCACCACCTCGCGGCTTCCGCCGTCGGTCCGCACCGCTAGGGTGCCTCGCATGTCCTCACTGATCACCGCCATCACCGACCACCCCGAGGCCGCCGACTTCCTGTCCTGGCCGGGCGACTTCGACCTCGAACGCGACGAGCACGTGGAGGAGGTGCACCTGGCGTCCGGCGCGGCGCTGGAGGGCTTCGCCGGGGACGGCGCGGGCGGCAGCTTCTTCTTCTGCGGCGACGGGGGCGAGGAGCGTCCGATCCTCTACGCCGACTCCGAGGGCCGGGCGGCGCTGCTCGCCATCGGGCTGCCGGAGCTGCTGCGGCTGCTGCTGGTCGCGCCCTGGTGGCGCGACTGCCCGGGGTTCTCCGCGGCGGAGAGCGCCGAATCGGCGGCCGGGTACCTGGAGGACATGCCCGACCTGTCGGCCAGGCGGGACCGGGCGGCCGCCGCGCTCGGCCTGGAACTGCCCACCGAGGAGGCGGTCCTGGCGCGGCTGCGGGAGGTCTGCACGGGCGCCGGCGAGGAGTTCGTGCTGCTCTTCACCCCGGAGAACTCGCCCTACGAGCCGTACTTCGGCGACTGACCGCCGGCGGCCCCGCCGGTCAGCGCCGGTCGGCGGCGGGCGCGGCGTCGGCCAGGGCGTCCAGCACCGGGCGGATGAGCGGGTGACCGTCCGCGCCGGCCCGGACGGCGGCGAAGACCCGGCGGGTGGCGAGCGCGCTGTCGACGGGCCGGACGGCGACCCGCCCCAGGTCCACCCCGAGCAACGCCGAGCGCGGCACCAGCGCCACGCCCGCGCCCGCCGAGGCGAGGGCGACGACGGCGCGGAAGTCGTCCGAGGAGTGCACCAGACGCGGCTGGAACCCGGCGTGCTCACAGGCCAGCAGCACCACGTCATGGCACGGGTTGCCCGGGTAGGGCCCGATCCACGGCTCGCCGGCGAGGTCGGCCACCGCGATCGGGCCCTCGGCGTCCGCCAGCGGGTGCCCGAGCGGCAGCACCGCCTCGAACGGTTCCGCGTAGAGCGGGACCCGGGTGAGCCGGGCGTCGTCGGCGCGCGGGGCGCCCCGGTACTCGACCGCCACCGCGAGGTCGGCGCGGCCGTCGAGCACCATCGGCAGACTGGCGTCGCCCTCCGCGTCCAGCACCTTGAGCCGCACCCCGGGCGCGCCGGCCGCGAGGGCGCCGATCGCCGGTGCGAGGACCAGCGAGATCCCGGTGGCGAACGACGCGACGGTGACCTCCCCCGAGACGCCCGCGCTGTAGGCGGCGAGGTCCGCCTCGGCCCGCTCCAGCTGTGCGAGCACGGCGTCGGCGTGACCGAGCAGGATCTCCCCGGCCGCCGTCAGCCGCACCCCCCGGCCCTCCCTGGCCAGCAGGTGGTGACCGGTCTCCTGCTCCAACGCGGCGAGCTGCTGCGAGACGGCCGAGGGAGTGAGGTACAGCGCCGCCGCCGCGGCGGTCACCGTCCGGTGGTCCGCCACCGCTCGCAGGGTCCGCAGCCGTCTCGCGTCGATCACGGACCCAATTCTGCCAGCGTCCGCGACACGCCCGGGCCCGGGGTGGCCGGCCGGCGAACAACCGGTGAAGACCGCGAACGGGAGCGGGACGTCGGGCGGGCCGACGTCCCACTCCCGTGGCGGGAGGGTGGGACAGATGGTCTTGGGTGCCGTGCGGTGGCGG
>NZ_BAAAKJ010000017.1:6469-9240 GCF_039527695.1 Kitasatospora putterlickiae | reverse complement strand
ACGGCGGCTGATGAGCCCGTGGCGCGGCCGGTTCCGAGCGGACGCGCCACGGGCGATCGGGGGGGGGCGGTTACTCGCCCAGGGCGGCGCGCGCGTCGATGAAGGCGGCCACGGCGCGCTCGACGTCCTCGGTGGTGTGCGCGGCGGAGAGCTGCACCCGGATCCGGGCCTGGCCGTGCGGGACCACCGGGAAGGAGAAGCCGATCACGTAGACGCCGCGCTCCAGCAGCAGTTCGGCGAGGCGTCCGGCCTTGGCGGCGTCGCCGATCATCACCGGGGCGATCGGGTGGTCGCCGGGCAGGATCTCGAAGCCCGCCTCGGTCATCTTCGAGCGGAACAGCGCCGTGTTGGCCGCCAGCCGCTCGCGCAGCTCGTTCGACCGCTCGACCAGGTCCAGCACCTTCAGCGAGGCGGCCGCGATCACCGGCGCGAGCGAGTTCGAGAACAGGTACGGCCGCGAGCGCTGGCGCAGCAGCGCGACGATCTCGCGCCGTGCGGCGACGTAGCCGCCGGAGGCGCCGCCGAGCGCCTTGCCCAGCGTGCCGGTGATGATGTCGACGCGGTCGAGCACGCCGTGCAGCTCGGGCGTGCCGCGCCCGTTCGCGCCGACGAAGCCGACGGCGTGCGAGTCGTCGACCATGACCATGGCGTTGTAGCGGTCGGCGAGGTCGCAGATCTCGCGCAGCGGGGCGACGTAGCCGTCCATCGAGAAGACGCCGTCGGTGACGATCAGGCGGCGGCGGGCGTCCTGGCTCTCCTTGAGCCGCTGCTCCAGGTCGGCGAGGTCGCGGTTGGCGTAGCGGTGGCGGCGGGCCTTGCAGAGCCGGATGCCGTCGATGATGCTCGCGTGGTTGAGCGCGTCGGAGATGACCGCGTCGCGCTCGTCGAGCAGGGTCTCGAAGACGCCGCCGTTGGCGTCGAAGCAGGAGGAGTAGAGGATGGTGTCCTCCTGGCCGAGGAACCCGGAGAGGCGCTCCTCCAGCTCCTTGTGCACGTCCTGGGTGCCGCAGATGAAGCGGACGGAGGCCATGCCGTAGCCCCAGCGGTCGAGGGCGTCCTTCGCGGCGGCCAGCACCTCGGGGTGGTCGGCGAGGCCGAGGTAGTTGTTGGCGCAGAAGTTCAGCACCTCGCCGGGGGTACCGCCGGCGGTGACGGTGACGGCGGCGCTCTGCGGGGTGCCGATGACGCGCTCCGGCTTGAACAGGCCGGCCTCGCGGATCTCGTCGAGGGTGGCGGCGAGGTCGTCGCGCACGGTGTCGAACACAGCTGCTCCTAAGCGGGGTGGCAACGGGGGTGGCGAGGGGCGGGCGCGGGGATCAGGCGGTCCAGTCGAGGATGACCTTGCCGCAGCGGCCGCTCGCCGCCTCGTCGAAGGCGGCCTCGAAGTCGGCGGCCGGGTACCGGCCGGTGATCACGGGGCTGAGGTCGAGGCCGCCCTCCAGCAGGACGGACATCGCGTACCAGGTCTCGAACATCTCGCGGCCGTAGATGCCCTTGATGGTGAGCATCGAGGTGACCACGGAGGCCCAGTCGATCGGGAACTCCTCGGCGGGCAGGCCGAGCATGGCGATCTTGCCGCCGTGGGTCATGTTGGCGATCATCGACCGCAGCGCCTCGGGGCGGCCGGACATCTCCAGGCCGACGTCGAAGCCCTCGCGCAGGCCGAGCTTCTGCTGGCCCTCCTCGATGGTGTGCTCGGAGACGTCCAGCGCCAGCGAGACGCCGACCTGGCGGGCGAGGTCGAGGCGGTAGGGCGAGACGTCGGTGATCATCACCTTGCGGGCGCCGGCGTGCTTGGCGACGGCGGCGGCCATGATGCCGATCGGTCCGGCGCCGGTGACCAGCACGTCCTCGCCGACCAGCGGGAAGGACAACGCGGTGTGCACGGCGTTGCCGAAGGGGTCGAAGATCGCGGCGACGTCGAGGTCGACGGGCACCCGGTGCACCCAGACGTTGGAGGCGGGCAGCGCGACGTACTCGGCGAAGGCGCCGTCGCGGTTGACGCCGAGGCCGACGGTGTTGCGGCACAGGTGGCGGCGGCCGGCCAGGCAGTTGCGGCACTTGCCGCAGACCAGGTGGCCCTCGCCGCTGACCAGGTCGCCCACCGCGATGTCGGCGACGCCGGCGCCGATCTCGGCGACCTCGCCGACGAACTCGTGGCCGAGGACCAGCGGGGTCTTGATGGTCTGCTGGGCCCAGCCGTCCCACTTGCGGATGTGCAGGTCGGTACCGCAGATGCCGGTGCGCAGCACCTTGATGAGGACCTCGCCGGGGCCGATCACCGGGGTCGGGACCTCCATCAGCCAGAGTCCGGGCTCGGCGTTCTGCTTGACGAGTGCCTTCACGGCGGTGGCTCCTGACGCACGGTGGGGCGGCCTGGTGTGGGCAGGCCGACGGGGCCCGGTCGGGTGGCGGCCCCGGAAGGGCCGACGGGTCCTGGCGGGGCCGGGGCGCGGCGGGACCGGTTCCGGTGTCCGCATTCCGGGCAGGCAGAAATCTGCCTGGTGGGAGGGGGTGCGGTCCATCGAGGAATTCTTAAGGGCCGCGACAGCTCGGCTAAACGATCGTGCCCGAGCAGGGGTCGGGGACCGTCGCGGCATGCCGGTCGGCACTCCGACGGCGGAGCGCGCGGGGCATGTCCGGGGCGCGCGGGGCGCACCGTCGGGGGCCTCCAGGGACTCGGGGACTCGGGAGCCTCGGGGGTCACGCGCGGGCGGGCGGCGGGGGGCAGCCAGCGCGCCACCACCAGCGCGGCGGCGCCCAGCAGGGCG
>NZ_BAAAKJ010000017.1:1460-6404 GCF_039527695.1 Kitasatospora putterlickiae | reverse complement strand
GGGGGGCCGCCGTAGGGGCACGCGGCGGCGGCGCGCGAGCGGGGTTGCGGCGGGTGGCTGACGCGTGCGGCCGTTCGGTCCAGCGGGCGGGCGGTGGGCGCGCGGGGCTCCGGAGCGGCGCATACGGTGGCGAACGCTCCCCCTTGCGGGCCCGTGGAGCGCTGCTCCGGGCCCGTCCGGCCAGAGAGGCGCCCCGAAGATGACGAACCGTGTGACGACGCCGCGAGGCACGACCGCGCCCCCCGTGGCCCTGGTACTCGCGCTGGCCGGGCTGCTGGCCGCCTCCGGGTGCGCGGGCGGCCCGCCGTCCGAACCACCGCCGGCCGCCGCGAGTCCCACCGCGACGCCCAGCCCCTCCCCCAGGACGACCGTCACCCCGGTGAGCCCGTCGCCCACCCCGCCGGCCACCACCGCGAGCGGGACGACGATGCCGCTGACGTCGGAGGTCACCGCGAAGCTGGACACGGCGGTGCAACGGGTGCTGACGCAGGCCCAGGTCCCGGGCGTGATCGTCAGCGTCTCGACGCCGCAGGGCGAGTACCTGAAGGCCTTCGGCGTCTCCGAGCGGGTGCCGGGCACCGCCATGGTGACCGGGCTCAACATGCGCGTCGGCAGCCTCACGAAGACGTTCACGGTCACCGGTCTGCTCCGCCTGGTGGACCAGGGCAAGGTCGGGCTGGACGACCCGGTCGGCAAGTACCAGTCGGGCGTGCCCAACGGCGACAAGATCACCCTGCGCCAGTTGGCCGACATGCGCAGCGGCCTGTTCTCGTACACCCACGACGAGGACTTCGTCCGCACCCTCCAGGGGGACCCGCATCGCGCGTTCACCCCCGACCAGCTGCTCGCGTACGCGTTCCGGCACCCGGTGAACTTCGCGCCGGACGACGAGTTCGAGTACTCCAACACCAACACGGTGCTGCTGGGCAAGGTGATCGAGAAGGTGGGCGGGCAACCCCTCGGGGAGTTCCTGAAGAAGGAGGTCTTCGAGCCGGCCGACCTGGACCGCACGGTGTTCCCGACCGACAACGCGTTCCCGCAGCCGCACGCGCGCGGCTACACCGACCAGACGGCGGACGGGACGATCACGGACGCCACCGACTGGAACCCGTCGTGGGGCTGGGCGGCGGGGGCCGCGATCTCGGACCAGGCGGACATGCGGAAGTGGGCGAAGGCGCTGGCCACCGGGTCGCTGCTGAAACCGGAGACGCAGGCGCAGCGCCTGGAGCCGCAGCCGTCGACGGTGGCGGGCACCTGGTACGGGCTGGGGGTGTTCTACAACCACGGGTGGATCGGGCACAACGGTTCGCTGCCCGGCTACCAGTCGGTGGCGGTGTACCTGCCGTCGGCGCAGGCGTCGCTGGTGGTGCTGCTGAACACCGACGTCGAGTACCGGGGTTCGGCACCGTCGACGCTGTTCGCGAAGGCGATCACCGAGGTCGTCTCGCCGGGGAACGTCTACGACCTGCCGGCCGCCCCGGCGGACGCGGACGAGCCGTCGGCGCAGGCGTCACCGTCGGTGAAGGTGTCCTCGTCGGCGACGCCGCCCCAGCCGTCGACCTGAGCCCGGCCGCGCTCAGCCGCCGAGCACCCGGGCCAGGTCGTAGGAGACCGGCTCCTCCAGCTGCTCGTAGGTGCAGCTCGCGGGCGTGCGGTCGGGGCGCCAGCGGCGGAACTGGGCGGTGTGCCGGAAGCGGGTGCCCTCCATGTGGTCGTAGGCGACCTCGACGACGCGTTCGGGGCGCAGCGGCACCCAGGAGAGGTCCTTGCCGCCGGTCCAGCGGCTGGTCGCGCCGGGCAGCCGGGCCTGGGCGTGGGCGGCCTCGTCGGCCCAGGCGCCCCAGGGGTGGCCGGCCAGGTCGGTGGTGCGCAGCGGGGCGAGCTCCTCGACGAGTTCACGGCGGCGGGCCATCGGGAAGGCGGCGCAGACGCCGACGTGCTGGAGGCGTCCCTCGGCGTCGTGCAGGCCGAGCAGCAGGGAGCCGACGACGGGGCCGCTCTTGTGCTCGCGGTAGCCGGCCACCACGCAGTCGGCGGTGCGCTCGTGCTTGATCTTGTACATGGCGCGCTCGCCGGGCCGGTAGGGCTGGTCGAGGGGCTTGGCCACGACGCCGTCGAGGCCGGCGCCCTCGTACTGGGCGAACCAGGTCTCGGCGAGCTCGCGGTCGGTGGTTGTGGGGGCGGTGAAGACCGGGTCGGCGGCGTCGGCGAGGGCGGTTTCGAGGGCGCGCCGGCGGGCGTCGAGGGGCCGGTCGAGGAGCGGTTCGTCGCCGAGGGCGAGCAGGTCGAAGGCCACGAAGGAGGCGGGGGTGCGTTCGGCGAGGAGCTTGACGCGGCTGGCGGCGGGGTGGATGCGTTCGAGGAGTTCCTCGAAACGCAGCCGGCCGTTCCGGGCGATCACGATCTCGCCGTCCAGGACGCAGCGCCCGGGGGTCTCGCGGCGCAGCGCCTCGACGAGTTCGGGGAAATAGCGGGTCAGCGGCTTGCCGGTGCGGCTGCCGAGTTCGACCTCGTCCCGGTCGCGGAACACGATGGTGCGGAAACCGTCCCACTTGGCCTCGTACTGCATGCCCGGCGGGATCTTCGCGACGGACTTGGCGAGCATCGGGGCGACGGGCGGCATCACGGGCAGGTCCATGGTCCCGATCCTCGCGCCGAACGCGCCGGGGCGCGCGGCGGGCGGGGTGAGCTTAGCGTGAGAGGCATGGGCTCTGCCGTGGAACTGGATGTCGCCGGGCGCACCGTCCGGTTGTCGAACCCGGACAAGGTGTACTTCCCGGAGCGCGGGTTCACCAAGCGGGACGTCGCGGAGTACTACCTGGCGGTGGCGGACGGCGTGCTGCGCGGGCTGCGGGACCGGCCGACGACGCTGCAGCGGTTCCCGGACGGGGTGGAGGGCGAGTTCTTCTACCAGAAGCGGGCACCGAAGGGCCTGCCGGAGTGGCTGTCGACGGCGCGGATCGCCTTCCCCAGCGGCCGCTCGGCGGACGAGATCTGCCCGCAGGAGCCGGCGGCGGTGCTCTGGGCGGCGAACCTGGGGTGTCTGACGTTCCACCCGTGGCCGGTGCGGCGCGCGGACACCGAGCACGTCGACGAGCTGCGGATCGACCTCGATCCGCAGCCGGGCACGGACTTCAAGGACGCGGTGCGGGCGGCGCACGAGCTGCGGGCGGTGCTGGAGGAGCAGGGGCTGCGGGGCTGGCCGAAGACCTCGGGCGGGCGGGGCCTGCACGTGTACGTGCCGCTGGTGCCGGAGTGGTCGTTCACGGACGGACGGCACGCGGTGATCGCGCTGGGCCGCGAGCTGGAGCGGCGGCTGCCGGGGCGGGTGACCACGGCGTGGTGGAAGGAGGAGCGCGGGGAGCGGATCTTCGTCGACTACAACCAGATGGCGCGGGACCGGACGATCGCCTCGGCGTACTCGCTGCGGGCCCGGCCGAGGGCGACGGCCTCGGCGCCGCTGCGCTGGGAGGAGCTGGACGACGTGCTGCCGGAGGACTTCGACCTGCGGACGCTGCCGGCCCGGTTCGCGGAGCTGGGCGACGTGCACGCGGGGATGGAGGACGAGCCGTTCCGCCTGGAGGGGCTGCTGGAGCTGTACGAGCGCCAGGTCGCGGAGGGTGCGCACGGCGAGCTGCCGTACCCGCCCGACCATCCCAAGGCGGCGGGCGAGCCGACCCGCGTCCAGCCGAGCCGGGCGCGCAGGAGGCCCTGAGCCGGGCCCGGTCCGATCGGGCCCGGTCCGATTAGGCTGGGCCCCCACGAAGATCACGGAGGGGCGGGCGGGCAGTGGGTGCACGGGGGCTGCGGGAGATCCTGGCGGACGCGGGGACCGGGAGGTTCCCGCCGACGGACGGGTCGGTGACGGTGGTGGCGCAGCCGTCGCCGCGCGAGGCGGGGGTGGTCTCGTTCTCCGCGCACGCGGTGGTGTTCACGGACGAGGATCCGGCCTGGGTGCGCGCCGCGCTGGCCGCGGTGCCGGGCGATCCGCTGGCGGCGCCGCTGTGTCCGCCGTTCCTGAGCGCGTTCGCCGAGCGGACGGGCCGGGTGAACGGCAACATCGACCTGCTGACGGTGGCGGACCGCCTGCCGGGCGCGCCGCCGGCGGCGGTTCGCCCGGTCGAGGACCGGGAGCATCCGCGGGTGGTGCGGGCGCTGCGCTACCGCGAGGACGTCCGGGTGTTCGAGGCGGACGGCGGGCGCGGCGTGCTGGTGCTCGGTCGCGGGGTGGCGGGGCGCTGGGAGTGCGCGATCGAGGTGGACGAGGCGGCGCGCGGGCGCGGTCTCGGGCGGGCGCTGGCGCTGGCGGCCCGGCACCTGGTGCCGGAGGGCGACCGGGTGTGGTCGCAGCAGGCGCCGGGGAACGCGACCAGCGTGCGGGCCTTCCAGGCGGCCGGCTACCGGCCGGTGGGCGCGGAGACCCTGCTGGTGCTGTCGTGAACACGCTCGCATCCGTCCCCGAGGAGGTGCGGGCGCGCCTGGTGGTGCGGTTCGGGCCGGACGCGCACGCGTGGTGCGCGGGGCTGCCGGACCTGGTGGACGCGCTGGCCGCCCGCCGGGGCCTGGCGGTACGGGCGGCCGGCGGGGGCGGCACGGCACGGGTGTTCCGCTGCGCCCGGCTCGCCGACGGCGCGGCGGTCTGGCTGAAGCTGACGCCGGACCCGGCGGTGGCCGCGCAGGAGGCGGCGGCGCTGTCCGCGTGGCGCGGCGTCCCGTCGGTGGTGCGGCTGCTGGAGCACGACGCCGGATCGGGTGCGCTGCTGCTCGCGGACGTCGCCCCGGGGACGTCGCTGCGCGAGCGCGGCTGGCGGCCGGCGGAGGTGGCGGGCGTCCTGGGCGCGCTGCGATCGGCACCGGCGGCCGGGGTGGACCTGCCGCCCCTGGCCGACCGGCTGGACTTCCTCTTCCACCTCACCGGGCGCCGGGCCCCCGGGGTGCCGACGG
>NZ_BAAAKJ010000017.1:0-1403 GCF_039527695.1 Kitasatospora putterlickiae | reverse complement strand
CTGTCCAAGGACCAGGTCAGGGAGCACGCCCAGGCGCTGCTCGCCAAGGGCTGACCGGCCCCGGCGGCCCGCTGGCCCTGGTGCACGGCGACCTCCACCCGGCGAACGTCCTGCTCGGCCCGGACGGCCCGGTGGCGATCGACCCCCGCGCGTGCCTGGGCGACCCCGACTTCGACCTGGTCGACTGGGCGCTGGACGGCGTCACCGACCGGGCGGCGCTGTCGGCCCGGATCGCGGACCTGGTGGCCCTGGTACCCGGCGCGGACGCCGAACGCGTGCTCGCCTGGTGCCGGGCGACGGCGGTGGTGATCGCCGCCCCGCGCCTGACCGCCGGCCGCCGCGACCCGGGAACGCTCTTCCTCCGGGACCTCGCGGCGCTCTAGCTAGGGCTTGTCTGACAATTCCCGCCGCGCGCACGACGCCGGGCATCCCGCCTGGCCGCACCGCCGAATCGTCCAAGTACGTCCAGTACGAGGACGTTCCGGCGGCACGCCCAGCCGGGCGCCCAACGCCGCGCGCTGATGCGACGCGAATTGTCAGACAAGCCCTAGCGGGCGGCCACCGCGCCCGCGAAGGTGGCGAGCGCGCAGGTCAGCAGGACCGCCGTGGTCACCCCGAGGACGACCCGCTTGCGCTGCGAGCGGTCCCGGTCGCGCAGCAGCCCCTGGACGGTGACGAACCCCGCCACGGGCAACGCGGCGAGTGCGAGCAGCGACAGGCTCAGCCAGTACAGCACCCCGCCGGTGCCGGACAGGCGGCATTCGCCGTCGGCGGCGCAGAAGACCGGGACGCGCCGCTGGGTGTCGATGAGCCAGTCCGTCCGGGCGTGCTCGTTCGCCGGCCCGCCGTCGTCGGGGAGGAAGGTGCCCCGGCAGTCGCCGGTGGGACCCGCGGCAGGCCGGTCGGGGTCGGTGCGCAGGCACCGCTCGGCGACCAGGACGCCGCGCGTCCCGGCGAGCCCGGTGGCGTAGGCGAGCCCCTCACCGGCGTGGACCGCGCCCCGGCCGCCGACGACCAGCAGCGCGAGCGCCGCCACGACCGGGACCACCGCCTTCGCCGTCACCCGCCGGATGCCCTGGTCCATCACCGCTCCTCACGTCCCGTCGCCGGGCCGCGCCCACCCGGCCCCACCGACGGGGACGCGACCCGGCGGCCTCCGGTTCGGCCGACCGGGCTCCCGGGCCGGGTGGCCCGTCGACAACCGCCCCCGGCGCGCGGGCGCCCGGTCACTCCCCGCCACAGGCGCCCGCCGGGGCGGTGGCGGCGATGATCCGCACCGCCTCGGCGATCTGGGCGTCCGTCAGGTCCCCGCGGGCGGTCAGCCGCAGCCGCGAGACCCCGTCGGGGACGGACGGGGGGCGGAAGCACCCGACGGCGAGACCGGCGCGGCGGCAGTCGGCGGG
>NZ_BAAAKJ010000016.1:58328-62790 GCF_039527695.1 Kitasatospora putterlickiae | reverse complement strand
CCGGTCTTGGTGGGGGTGGCGCCGAAGCGGTGGGTGAGGGCCTGGACGAGGTGGAGGCCCCGGCCGGAGAGGGCGTAGGGGTCGCTGGGGAGCCGGGGTTCGGGCAGGACGGGGCGGTTGTCGCAGACGGCGACGCGCAGGGTGGTCGTGATGAGGGAGACCAGGACGCCGGGGACGGGGCAGTCGCCGTGCTGCCAGGCGTTGATGAAGAGCTCCTGGAGCGCGAGTTCGGCGTCGTCGATGGTGGTGGGGTGCCAGCCGGCGGTGTGGAGGATGGAGCGGAGTTCGGCGCGGACGGTGGTGCAGTCGGGCGGGTTGAGGGCACGCATGGGAAACCTCCATGGGAAGAGGCGAAGAGGGGGAGGAGAGAGGGACGGCGATGGATGCGTCACCGTGAACGAGGCCGGCCCGGGCCTGGCTGCTCTGCGGTGCGAAATGGGCAGCATGCGCCTACCGCCCAGGATTTCAAGCGTTACTGACGATCCATCGGATCGTTGTGAGATAGACCATAGCCCACGCTGCCTATATTTATAGGTCAAGGCAGGAAAGTTCCCCCTACCGTGTAGTCCACTCGCAGTTGGACCGGTTCGCCGACCGCGCGGCACACTGGTTCAG
The DNA here is from genome assembly GCF_039527695.1 of Kitasatospora putterlickiae. Classification (NCBI taxonomy): domain Bacteria; kingdom Bacillati; phylum Actinomycetota; class Actinomycetes; order Kitasatosporales; family Streptomycetaceae; genus Kitasatospora; species Kitasatospora putterlickiae. Next base: position 62,175 of record NZ_BAAAKJ010000016.1, on the reverse strand, counting down.
CCCCGTCAGAGAGGACGCCATGGCCCTTCGCTCCAACCCGACCCTCCGTCAACGACGCCTCGGAACCGAGCTGCGGCGGATGCGAGAGCAGGCGGGCTTCGGCAGCAGTGAGCTTGCCCGGAGACTCGGGATCAGCCCGGCCCAGATGACGCAGATGGAGATGGCGAAGATCGGCGTCAGTCCCGAGCGGCTGCGGATGGTCGCCTCGGCGTGTGGGTGTGCCAACGAACCACTGATCGACGCGCTCGCGAACATGGCTTCGGAGCGAGGAAAGGGCTGGTGGGAGGAGTGCCGGGGCACCCTCACGATCGACTTCCTCGAAGTTGCCGAGCTTGAGGCCCATGCCCGGAAGCTGACCTTCTGCACCACCGCATACATGCCGGGCCTGCTTCAGACCCATGCTTATGCGTCCGCCGTATTCGCCCGACTGTTTCCACCACTGTCAGTAGGGGAGGTTGAGGCGAGGACCGCCTTCCGCATCCGGCGACAGAAGATCATCCGGTCGGGCTCCACACCGTTGCGAACCTTCATCCATGAGGCCGCACTGAGGATGCAGTTCGGCGGCCCCGTGGTGCTCGCGGATCAGCTTGGGGCCCTGATCGATGACTCTGAACACCCTGGAATCTCCGTGCGAGTGGTGCCGTTTGCCCTCGACACCTTTCCGGGATCCGGCGAGAACCTGACCTTCGCCGAAGGGCCTGTCCCTGAACTCGACACCATCGAAATGGACGTGTCTCAGGGAGCTCTCTTCTTCGACTCGCAAGCCGACCTGGCCAAGCATCGAGTCATCTTCTCGCGTCTTGACTCGACCGCTCTCGGTGAGGACGAATCGCGCGAGTTCATCCGATCCGTCATGAAGGAAGTGAAGTCCGGGAATGTCTAGCTCGGAGTGGCAGAAGTCCAGTTACAGCGCCTCGAACAACGAGTGCGTCGAGGTCCGTGCAGGCATCGAGGCGGTTGAACTACGGGAGTCCGACGAGGGCGATGTCGTCCTCCGCTCCGACCCTGCCGCCTTCGCCAACCTCCTCCGTGCCATCAAGGCCCGCGAACTCGACCACCACGCCTAACACCCTCCAGCCATCGTCCAGCGCGGAGTAGGAAGTCGGTCTGGCCGACTTCCTACTCCGCAAGACAGGTGACTCGCTCCTCGTTGTGCGCCCGCGCGCCTCTTGCGCGGGTCGGCCAGCGGGGCGATAGTCGGGCAACCGAGCGCAATCGGATCGGCACAGGGAGAGGTCATGAGGCTGCGTTTCCTGGGGATCATCCCGAACACTCCCGTTGACGACTCGCCGACGATCTGGCTGGACGAGGACACCGGGGATCTGCTGATCCAGTCCTACAAGGCCACGGAGGACGAAGTGAAGGCGTGCCAGGAGATCGGGTCGGTCCCCGGTCATGGCACTGGCGTCCCGAGTCACGAGACGATCATCCGGCTTCCGGCCGTCATGCTGGACTACATCCCACGACCCGAAAGTGGAAACGGTGAAGTTCCCCGTTCGTGAGGGCCTGGCCGGGGCGCGGCGCTCCGCCGTCCATCTGGAGATGCGTGATTGCTACACGCCGGATGACCCGGAGTTCGCTCGTTGGTGTGCCGGTCACCGGTACGGCAATGATCCTGCCACGTTGCCGGACTGGTGGGGTTCTTGGGCCGACCTAGTTGCCGAGACGACCGGGCGCGGCGTGGTCATGAGGCGGGCCCGAATCGTCTCGGAGCCGGTGACGGACTACATCCGCTATGAGCACGACCTCACGTTCGCCAACATCGCCGCAGGCGAACTGGTGCGCTGGTTGCCCCGCCGGAGGGCTGCCGACATCGCGCTGCCGGGAACGGACCTATGGATGTTCGACGGTTCGACCGTGCTGTTCACGTACTTCTCCGGAGCCGGGGAGGTCGTGGACAGGGAGTGGCGAACGGATCCGGCCGTCCTGGATCTGGTCAACTCCGCCTTCGAAGCCGTGTGGGAGCGGGCGACACCACACGAGGGCTACAAGCCGGCCTGACCCACCATGTCCGCATCGGGATCGTCGCACGTCCAGGCCGCCCGGAAGGTCCTCGCCGACCGTCTCCGTGAGATGTGCAGGGACGCCGGGCTGGACGGCAAGCAGCTCGCATCGCTGTGCGGCTGGCATCCGTCCAAGGTGTCCCGGATCTCCACGGCCAAGACCGCCCCGTCCGCCGAGGACCTGCTCGTCTGGTGCCGTGCGTGCGGCAAGGAGGACCAGGCGGCGGACCTGGTGGCCTCCCTCCGTGCCGTCGAAGGCATGTGGGTGGAGTGGCGCCGCATGGAGCGCACGGGCCTGCGAAGGGCGCAGGAGGCGGTTCTGCCTCTGTTCGATCGGACGGTCTGGTTCCGGGCCTACTCATCATGGCTCGTGCCCGGGCTCCTCCAGACCCGCGGTTACACCGAGGACGTGCTGCGCGCCGTCCAGCAGCGGCGGGTTCCGGTCGACGACGTGGCCGATGCGGTGAGAGTACGAATGGACCGGCAGCGTGTTCTGCGCGATGGCAGGAGACGCTTTGCGTTTCTGATTGAGGAGTCCGTCCTGGTCAACGGGCTCGGTGACGTGGACACCCAGGCGGAGCAGCTTGAGCGGCTGATCACGGCAGGCGCGCTGCCGAACGTCAGCGTCGGGATCGTGCCTTCCCGGCTGAACCGTACCCGGATGCCGGTCGAGGGGTTCTGGATCTTCGACACCACTCAGGTGAACGTGGAACTCGTCTCCGGGCACCTCACCCTGACCCAGCCCAGTGAGGTCGCGATGTACGCAGGCACCTTCGCCGCGCTGGGGGACATGGCGGTCTACGGCTCGAACGCCCGTGCGCTGATCGCGGCCGCCATTGATGCTCTCGGGTGAAGTCGTGCAATCCCGCAGAATCCGGTGGATCCCAACTCGCCGCCATTCCTAAGTTGCTGCCGTGCCCCGACAGCGGGCTGAGTGAATCCCGCCCCGGCCGTCGGAATCCGGCCGGGGCGGGTGAACCACCGTGCGGGGACGGCTTCTCCGCAGCGTCGAACAGGAGGGCGGCGGCATGAGTGACCTGTACGAGGTCGAGGTTCCGGCCGGGGTGACCGTGTACCGGGCGTGCGGGGGCAATCAGCAGTCGGAGCACGAGACGTGCGCGACGTTGCGGGAGGTGCCCGGCGTCGTGGGTGGCCTGTGGGTGATGGGTGACACCAAGCGTCCGGGCGTGGAACTGCGGTTCAGCACGGCCGAGCTGGCGGCGGCGGGGATCGACCCGGCGCGGTTCGGCACGGCGGTCTGAGACACCCGGCACGAACCGGCCCCGTCCCCACGCCAATTGGGGACGGGGCCGACCCATCCATCAAGGGTAGGCGCGCATGGATCACTGGCACAGGCCCGGACTCCACTGGCACTGCTACGCGTGGGTCGGCAGCAAGCGGCCCGAGGACACCGAGCGGCGGCCTCCCGAGCCGCAGAACGGGAGGCGGCCGGTCTGGAACAGCCCGGTTCCTCCCTTGGAAGTCATGCACTGGCTCGCCAAGTCGGCCGACCGGATCAGCCTCACCACCGGCGACCCGGCGGGCGCGGTGGAGTGGCTCGGCAAGCAGCTCGCCGACGCTCCCGGCTTGGAGACGGACCTCTCCGCAGGACTCCGACTCGACCACGCCCGCGCCTTCCTCGCCACCTACCCCCACGACGTGGTGTGGACGTACTGGACCCCCGGACAGCAGCTGCGCTCCGTCGCCGCCGTCTCCTGCCCCCGCACCCACAACCCCACCTCGGAACCGCCCCCACCCTGTCCGCTCGGGCGGCGGTGATTTCCCGGAGTAGGAAGTCGGACGCGCCGACTTTCCACTCCGGACGGGGTGCCGGCCCCCGGCTG
>NZ_BAAAKJ010000016.1:49970-58273 GCF_039527695.1 Kitasatospora putterlickiae | reverse complement strand
GCCCTCGCTCGGCCGGAGCGAGGGCCACTGAGCGCTACCACCCGAACCAGGGGTGGAGTGGATCCGCGGTCGGTAGCGGGTCGTGGGTCAGGCGTTGGTGCCGGAGTCGGGTTCGAAGCGGATGACGATGGCCTTGGAGGTGGGGGTGTTGCTGATGTCGGCGGTGGAGTCGAGGGGGACCAGGACGTTGGTCTCGGGGTAGTACGCCGCTGCTCCGCCCCGGGCGACGGGGTAGTAGACGACGCGGAAGTGGGGGGCGCGGCGTTCCACGCCGTCGGTCCACTCGCTGACCAGGTCGACGTACTGGCCGTCGGAGAGCCCCAGTTCGATGGCGTCCACCGGGTCGACCAGGACGACGCGGCGGCCGCCCTTGATGCCGCGGTAGCGGTCGTCGAGGCCGTAGATGGTGGTGTTGTACTGGTCGTGGGAGCGCAGGGTCTGGAGGAGGAGGCGGCCTTCCGGGACCTCGGGGGCCGTGAGCGGGTTGACCGTGAAGTTGGCCTTGCCGGTCGCGGTGGGGAAGGTGCGGGTGTCGCGGGGGCCGTGCGGGAGGGTGAAGCCGCCGGGGTGGCGGACCTTGTCGTTGTAGTCCTCGAAGCCGGGGACGACGCGGGCGATCCGGTCGCGCAGGGTGTCGTAGTCGGCGGCGAAGTCCTCCCACGGCACGGTGTCCTCCGGGCCGAGCACCGCCCGGGCGAGGCGGCAGACGATGGCGGTCTCGGAGAGCAGGCCGGGGGCCGGCGGGCGCAGGCCGCCGCGCGAGGAGTGGACCTGGCCCATCGAGTCCTCGACGGTGACGAACTGGGCGCCGCGCGCGGTGACGTCCCGGTCGGTGCGGCCGAGGGTGGGCAGGATCAGGGCGCGGGCGCCGGTGATCACGTGCGAGCGGTTGAGCTTGGTGGAGACGTGCACGGTCAGCCGGCAGCGGCGCATCGCGGCCTCGGTGACCTCGGTGTCCGGGGTGGCCGCGACGAAGTTGCCGCCCATCGCGAAGAAGACGCCGATCCGGCCGTCCCGCATGGCGCGGATGGTGTCGACGGAGTCCAGGCCGTGCTCGCGCGGCGGTTCGAAGGTGAACTCGCGTCCGAGCGCGTCCAGGAAGGCGGTGGTGGGGCGCTCGAAGATGCCCATCGTCCGGTCGCCCTGGACGTTGCTGTGCCCGCGCACCGGGCAGACGCCCGCGCCCGGGCGGCCCACGTTGCCGCGCAGCAGCAGGAAGTTGACCACCTCGCGGATGGTCGGCACGGCGTGCTTGTGCTGGGTGAGGCCCATCGCCCAGCAGACGATGACCTTCTTCGAGGCGAGGGTGAGCCGGGCCAGCTCCTCGATCTGCCACCACGGCAGCCCGGTGGCCGCGAGCACCTCCTCGCGGGAGGTGGTCCGGGCCTCGGCGGCGAACTCCTCGAAGCCGTGGCAGTGCTCCTCGACGAAGGCGTGGTCGACGGCGTCCTGCTCCAGCAGCAGCTGGTTGAGGGCGCGGAACAGGGCGAGGTCGCCGCCGAGCCGGATCTGCAGGAAGAGGTCGGTCAGCTTGGTGCCGTGCCCGACCAGGCCGCGCGCCTGCTGCGGGTTCTTGAACCGTTCCAGCCCGGCCTCGGGCAGCGGGTTGACGCTGACGATGGTGGCCCCGGCGCGCTTGGCGCGCTCCAGGGCGGAGAGCATCCGGGGGTGGTTGGTGCCCGGGTTCTGGCCCGCGACGATGATCAGATCGGCCTGGTAGAGGTCCTTGAGGCTGACGCTGCCCTTGCCGACGCCGAGCGTCTCGGTGAGCGCCGAGCCGGAGGACTCGTGGCACATGTTGGAGCAGTCCGGCAGGTTGTTGGTGCCGAGCCGGCGGGCGAACAGCTGGTAGGCGAACGCGGCCTCGTTGCTGGTCCGGCCGGAGGTGTAGAACGCGGCGCCGTCCGGGGTGTCCAGGGCGCGCAGCTCCTCGGCGATCAGCGCGAAGGCGTCGTCCCAGGAGACGGGGGTGTAGTGGGTGGCGCCCTCGTCGAGGAGCATCGGCTGGGTGAGCCGGCCCTGCTGGCCGAGCCAGTAGCCGGAGCGCTCGGCCAGCTCGGCGACGGGGTGGGCGGCGAAGAACTCGGCGCGGATCCGCCGCTCGGTGGCCTCCTCGGCGACCGCCTTGGCGCCGTTCTCGCAGAACTCGGCGGTGTGTGTCTTCCCGGGTTCCGGCCAGGCGCAGCCGGGGCAGTCGAAGCCGTCGGGCTGGTTGACCTTGAGCAGGGTGCTCAGGGTGCGGCGGGCGCCCATCTGCTCGGTGGCCATCCGCAGGCTGTGGCCGACGCCGGGCAGCCCGGCTGCCGCGTGCTGGCGCGCGGACACCCGGGGGGCGTCCTGCGCCGGGTCGCTCTGCGGGGCCTGCTTGGCCATGACTGCGCTCCTCGGCTGTGCGGGGCCGCCGCCTCGTCGCGGCGCCTGTTGTCATCCTCGCACCCGGGAGGCCGGGGGCGGCAGGGGAGGAACGGGGGAGGGTGAGCGGGCGGCGGCGTGGATAGAGTTCAGGTGCTTCGACAGGGCCGGGGGTGGGCGGGTGATGGTCGGCGACGTGCTCGACGGGCGGTACCAGCTGGTCGATCGGCTGGGCCAGGGCGGGTTCGGCGTGGTGTGGCGGGCCTTCGACACCCGGATGCGGCGGCCGGTGGCGGTCAAGGTCATCAACCACCACGGCGAGGACCAGCAGAAGGCGGCGCTGCGCTTCGTCCGGGAGGCGTGCGCGGCCGGGAACCTCTCCCATCCGCACATCGTCACCGTGCACGACCTCGGCGAGGGCGAGCTGGGCGGGCGGCGGGTGACGTACCTGGTGATGGAGCTGCTCACCGGCCGCACCCTGACCGCCGTGCTCCGGGACGGCCCGGCGGATCCGGCGCGGAGCCTGCGCTGGGGGCGGCAGATCTGCTCCGCGCTGGCGGCCGCGCACGACGCGGGGATGGTGCACCGGGACATCAAGCCCGAGAACATCATGGTCACCGACGCCGGTGTGGTGAAGGTGCTGGACTTCGGCATCGCGCAGCTCGACATCGGGGCGGGCGGGCTGACCACCACCGGCACGGTCATCGGCAGCCCCGCGTACATGGCGCCGGAGCGCTGGACCGGGGGCCGGGTGGACGGCCGGGCGGACCTCTACGCGTTCGGCTGCGTGCTGGTCGAGCTCTGCACCGGGGCGCGGCCGTTCGGCGGGGACTCGACGCCGGTGCTGATGTACCAGCACCTGAACGAGCCGCCGCCGGCGCTGGATCCGGCGTCGTTGGGGCTGCCGGGGGAGCTGGCGGGGCTGGTCGCGGAGCTGCTGGCGAAGGACCCGGAGGGGCGCCCGGCGGACGCCCGGACGGTGGAGCGGCGGCTGGCGGAGCTGGAGGAGGGGCGGACGGTGTCACCGGCCGGGCCGGTCGTACCGGTGCCGCCGACACCCGTGCTGCCGCCGAAACCGGTGCCGCCGACACCCGTGCTGCCGCCGCTCACCACCCCGCCGGTGACCGCGTCGCCGCCCACGCCGACCCCGCCGCCCACGCCGATCCCGCCGCCCCCGACGCACGAGGAGGTCCGGGCCGTCCTGCGCGAGCGCCGGAAGGCCGCCTTCCGGGCGGCGACGGCCGGCGAGTCCGCCGTCCAGCTCCAGGCGGTCGCCCAGGAGGCCGTGGTCGCGCTCGGCGCCACCGACCGCGAGACCCTCACCGCCTGGCGCGACTTCACCTGGTTCCTGAGCCGGGCCGGCGACCTCCCCGGCGCGATCCGGCTGCTCTCCACGCTGGCCGAGGACATGCGGCTCGCCCTCGGCCAGGCCGACCCGGACACCCTCGCCGCCCGCTACCACCTGGTGTGGTGCATCGGGGAGAGCGGCGAGACGGTCAGCGCGCTGCGCCGGCTCGTCCAACTGCTGCCGGACCTGCACGCCACCTGGGGCGGCCACGACCCCCGGGTGCTGAAGGCACGGCACGACCTGGCGGTGTACACGGCCAACCGGGGCGACCTGGAGGGCGCGGTGCTCCAGCTGCGCACCCTGCTGCCCGACCTCGCGCGGGCGCTCGGCGAGCAGCACCCGGCGACCGTCCAGGCCTGGCAGGACCTCTCCGGCTACCAGCAGCGCCTGGCGGCCGCCCCGGCCGGACGGACCCGCCAGGGCCGCCGGCCGCGGATGCACCCGGGCGAGGCGCTGCTGCTGATCCGCCGCCTGCTGGACTGGGACTTCGGCTCCGACCAGGAGGCCAACGCCTGCCTGACCGCGCTGGAGCACGGCACCGGGATCAAGCGGGTCGGCGACTGGATCCTCGCCGCCCCGGACCACGTCACGGCCGAGGACCTGGTGGAGGAGATCTACGGTCCGTGACGCGGCTCCCCGGCTAGTCGCCGTCGGCGGAGGGGGCGGGGAACACCACGGCGGCCGGGGACGAGGTGGTCTGGACGGCGCGCAGGGTCGCGACGGACTGGACGCTGAGCTCGGAGGTGTCCAGGTCCAGGCCGGGGTAGAGCGCCTTGTACCAGCTCTTGTACAGCCGGAGGTGGGAGACCCCGCTGGTGGACAGGCGGATCTCCAGCCGGCTGCTGACGGTGTCCGTCCGCAGGGAGACGAACTCGGGCGGCATGACCTTGATCGAGTCCGGGTTGATCCCGGTCCGGCCGAACAGGGTCCACTGGTCGGAGAGCCGGCCCAGGACCGCGACGATGTTCGACGGCAGCGCGAAGCGGAAGAACTTGTCCAGCTTCCAGGGCAGCTTCTCGATCTCCTGCTGGTACCGGGTGTTGGACCGCGCGACGTTGCGCAGGGCCGAGCCGCGCCGGCCGGGGCTGATCTCGTAGATGCCGGTGAGGACCTCCTGGTCGGCGCGCATGATCCGGCGCCGTTCGAGGCCGAAGACGAAGGCGGTGAGGCGGGCGACGCTCGCGGGGGAGCGGGCCAGCAGCCGGGCGAGTTCCTGGACCAGCGCGTCCCCCGGGTGCGGGGCCGTCCACGGCTCCGGGTTGACGACGTAGTGCCGGCGGACGCGTTGCAGGGTGGCGGCGACCTGGGCGACCCGCTCGATGACGCGGGGGGACTGCCGCAGCGCGCGTTCGACCGACTGGGAGCGCAGGGCGAGGAGGTAGGCGACCTCGAAGACCAGCGTGGGCCGGCGGGCGGGGGTCAGACCGTAGACCTCGAAGCGCCGGTAGACCTTGGGCGACACGGAGAGCCGCTCGACGACGTCGCTCGCCCGGTAGCCGCAGGCCCTCCTGAGCTCCGACAGGGACATCTCGCCGCCGGGCCGGCCGGCCAGGGCGAGCGGGTGGACCTCGAAGACCTCCGCGAGGGCCCGGATGCGGGGCGGCTCGGGCACCTGCCGGCCCTGCTCGTACGCGAGGATCTGCGCCTTGGTGGTGCCCACGGCGGCGGCCAGCTCGGCGGCGGTCATCCCGTAGCCGGTGCCGTCCGGCCGCAGCGCGATGGCGCGGAGCCGTTGCAGCGCCTCGGCGTCAAAATCAGCCATCCCCCTGGCCATGCTTGCATCTCCGTCTGTTGACAACACGTCATGGGTTCGGTTTAGCGGTACGATGCGGCTACCGCCGTTAGGCTTGAGTTGTTCCGTCACAGTGGTCCCCACCTGTGCGGACGATCCGTTTAGGGGTCGTCCGGCTGGTTGGAGGACCGTGGATACGGGAGGTTGGGGGTCGTCAGCGGGAACTCTCGTACTTTGACAAGGCGAGAAGGACCGCCCGGCGACCTCCAGAGCCGACGAAGGCCCCGCACCCCTTGGCTGATCATGTCCACGGGGGTGCGAGGCCTGGCGAGGAGCTCCACGCTCCGGAGCCGCGACGGGCTCACCTGTCCTACCAGGTGGGCCCGTTGTCGTCCCAGCAGCTCGACAGGAAGTGGCGGATCGCGATCCAGAGGATCTGGACCACCACCCAGCCGCCGAGCCGTTGGGTGCGTTTCCGGGGCGTCTTGCCTCCCTCTTCGTCAGAGGGAGTTGCCATCTCGCATCACCTCCTCTCCCGGGTTGGTAGACCCGCGCGGAGTCGACGAACCCGCCATGGAGAGAAGGTGGGAGCCAGCCTACCTGTTCTGAAGCTTTGGATGGTCACTCGTACGGGTGGTCGGTGACAGGTCTTGCAACCTTTGAATGCAACCTACTTGACGAGATATCAGCTGACCTGCGCGGTAACTGAAATGGTCTGACCATTCGCCGCCCCGATGTGCTCGGATCGCGTTCAAGAACCTTCGATTCACAGCCGTCCGCCGGGGAAGCCGCCGGATCCGGGGGTGGCTGCCGGTGCGCCTGGTGCGCACGGTGCTCCTGGGGGTTCACCCGGCTCACGCCGCCACCGCCGCGTCGGTGCGGGCGAGGGCGCACAGCAGGGCCCGGGCGGCGGCGTCGTTCTGGCGGAAGCCGGGGGAGTCGGTGCGGGGGCGGGCGAAGGCGGCGGCCGCGCGCAGGCTGGTGTGCGGGCCGAGGGCGGTGCGGCGCGGGTGCGCGCCGCCGTCGGGGCCGTCGCCGAGGGCCGGGTCGAGGACGCGGCTGTCGCCGGGGCGGATGGTGAGCAGTCCCGAACGGTGGGTGTAGTCCGGGTCGGCGACGACCTCCTCGGTGATCCGTCCGGAGCGGTGCAGGTCGCGCAGCAGCGGATCGCGGGTCCGGGCCAGCGCGTGCTTGGGCAGGTACGCCTCGACCAGCGCGGTGGCGGTGACGGTGTGGCCGGGCACGGTGGCGCCGGAGGCCCGCCAGGTGCCGGTGGCCTCGTCGCGCTCGACCCTGACGCCCGCGCCGAGGAAGCGGACCACCCCGGCCTCGGAGAGCGCGAGCAGCTGGCGCAGGCGGAAGCCGGGCGGGCCGGAGGCGAGGTAGCTGAAGTAGCCGAAGAACCACTCGTCGACCTCCTCGGCCACCGAGCGGGCGGTGAGCCGGTCGGAGCCGAGCAGCCGGGGCAGCTGGCCGAAGAGCGAGAGCAGGGCGAGGAAGGCGCCGAGGTCGGCGCTGTGGGCGGGGTCGGCGCGGCGGTCGGCGTCCTCGGTGATGTAGCGGCGCAGGTGGCGCTGGAGCTCCTCGGCGGAGCCGAGTTCCAGGCCGGCGAGCGGGAAGTCGAGGCGTTCCAGGTCGAGCCGGTCGGCCGGGTCGGGGACGGCCCGTTCGACCAGGGCGCGCAGCTCCGGGGACGCCCAGACGTGGGCGTCGTAGCCGGCCAGGAACTCCGGCCAGGGCAGCGCGGTGCGCTCCGGGTGGGCGTGGAACAGCTCGTGGTAGTGGCCGAAGCCGATGTCCTTGGCCATCAGCGGCCAGGCGTCGCGCCGCAGTTCGAGCGGGCCCGGCCGGTCGAGCAGGGCGTCGACGGCGACGGCGTCGAAGTAGCGGGGGAGCGGCGGGCGCGGGCCCTGGAGGCGGTAGTCGGTCTTGGAGTGGTACGGGACGCCGCGCCGGGAGCCGACGTGCAGGACGGGCTCGCGGCCGGAGGGGAGGTAGCGCAGGCCGCCCGCGCCGTCCGGTTCGAAGCGCCCGCCGCGGCCCTCGGTGAGCAGGGAGACCAGGTCGACGAAGGCGAGTCCGAAACCGCGCAGCACGGTGTGCTCGCCGGGCGCGACGCGGTCGAGCTCGGCGGCCGCGTCGGCGGAGTAGGCGGGCGGCAGGTGCAGGCGGCCGTGCCGGGCGGCGAAGGCGGTGTCGGCGGCGTACCGGGGATCGGGGGCGGAGTCGAGGTGGCCCAGGGTGAGCACGACGTGGTCGGCGGTGAGCACCCGGTCGGTGAGGTGGACCCGCTGCGGCCCGTCGGCCGGGCCCTCGACGCGGTGCGCGGTGTCCCGGTGGACGGTGACCGTGACGTGCGGCGGCAGGTCGGCGACGGCGCGCCGGAACACCCAGTCCAGGTAGGCGCTCTGGGCCCGCCGGGTGGGGAAGTCGGTGGGCGCCAGGGTGCGCAGCTCGGCCCGGACCTCCGGGTCGGCGGCCTCCCGGTAGGGGGCGAACGCCCGGGGGTCGGCCGCCCATTCGGCGAGCGAGGGGCCGGGGCGGACCGGGCCGTCGATCGTGGAGCGTTCGTCGGTGAACATCGTGACGTCCTCGGCCATCGAGTTCATCCGCAGCAGCGGGGACTGCTCGTGGCGCCAGATCCGGCCGCCGCCGGGCGGGTGCGGGTCGACCAGGTGGATGTGCAGCGGGCGGTCGGGGGGCAGCAGTTCGGGCGCGTTGGCGGCGATCCGCTCCAGCACGCCGGTGCCGCGCGGCCCGGCGCCGACGATGACCAGGACGGCGCTCATCGCTTCGCCCCCTCGGCGGCGGGGGCGTCGGCGAGTCCCCGCTCTCCACCGCCCGCACCGACATCGCCGACCTCGGCGCCGC
>NZ_BAAAKJ010000016.1:41733-49907 GCF_039527695.1 Kitasatospora putterlickiae | reverse complement strand
GCGTGGGCGGCAGCCCCTCGCGGGTCGCGCCCTTCGCGTAGTGCCGCTCGACGTAGTACTGCCCGATCGACAGCACCGTGGTGATCACGATGTACCAGATGGTGGCGACCATCAGCATCGGGATGACCTGGTAGGACTGCAGGTAGACCAGCTGGACCGAGTAGAGCAGGTCGGAGACGGCCAGCACGCTGATGATGCTGGTCCCCTTGAGCGCGCTGATCAGCATGTTGCCGGCGGTCGGCACGATGGAGCGCATCGCCTGCGGGACGACGATCCGGCGCAGCACCCGCCACCGGCCGATCCCGAGGGCGGAGGCGGCCTCCAGCTGGCCCCGGTCGACGGAGAGGATGCCGCCGCGCACCACCTCGGCGGCGTACGCGGCCTCCAGCAGGGTCAGGCCGACCACGGCGGTGAGGGTCGGGCCGAACAGGTTGACGGTGCGGACGGTGAGGAACTCCGGGCCGAACGGGATGCCGAGGCCGAGCGTCGGGTAGAGGGCGCCGATGTTGAAGAAGAGCAGCAGCTGCACCAGGGCCGGGGTGGAGCGGAAGATCCAGATGTAGACCCAGCTGAGCGTGCGCAGCACCGGGTTGGCGGACAGCCGCATGGTGGCGAGCACGGTGCCGAGCAGGAAGCCGAGGCCGAGGGTGACGGCGGTCAGCCAGAGGGTCAGGGTCAGGCCGTTCATCACCGAGGCGGCGGTGAACCAGTCGGCGACCACGTCCCACTGGAACGCCTTGTTGCGGGCCAGCGAGTTGACCACCATCGCGAAGAGCAGCAGGGCGACGGCGGCGGAGACCCACTGTCCGGGGCGGCGGCGGGGGACGATCCGGGCGGTGGCGGCCGCGGCGTCGGCCGCGGGCGGCGGGGCGGCGGATCCGGTGAGGGCGAGGGGGCGGGCGGGGACGGGCAGGACGTCCGGCGGGGTGGCCATGCTGAGGCTCCAGGCGGGAGGGCGGAGATGCGCGCGGGCGGGCGCACGGGGCGGGTACGGCGTGGTCACGTACGGCCGTTGCGGCCGGCCCGCGTCCCTCAACGCGGCCGGCGGTGCACTGCACTCCGCTCGCGATCGTACGCGTGAGCGATCGGCGGGTGTCAAGGGTGGGGCGCCCGCCCCGGGCCGGGTCCGGCCACCTGTCGCGGGGCGACAGGAGATCGCAACACGGCGGCAATGGAGGGTGGTTGACGCCGTGCGCGGTTCGCTGCTCAACTTGAGGCCATGTACGCCGAGCAGCCCCTGGTCACCCGCGACCACATCGACTTCGGTCGGGTGTGGTCCGCGGCGTGTCGCGGCTGACCCGGCAGCGGGCCGTCCTTCCGGCCCCGTCCTCCCTCGCGGGGACCTCCCTCGGTGCCCCGCGCCGGGCCGGGAGAGCCGTCACCACCTGACGGCTCCCAAGCGCGCTGCCGCCGCCTCCTCCCGCCTCCTCACCGCGCTGCGCTCCGGCATTCCCTCCGTCCGCCCGCGGGCCGTCACGTGCCCGCCGCCCTCCTTGCACAGGGCTCTATCCGGTCCTGCCCACCCGCAGCCCACCGGACCGCGTACGACCCGAAAGGTTCCGCCACCATGCCCGTCGAATTCCTCGGCATCGCCGCCACCGCCGACGGCACCGAGACCACCGCGCGCACCACCGCCGCGTTCGACCGCGACTACACCCTGCGGCTGGCCCGCGCCCACGAGGACCACGGCTGGGACCGGGTGCTGTTCGCCTACGGCTCCGGCGCCCCCGACCCGGCGCCCGCCGCCGCGTTCCTGGCCGCGCGTCTCGACACCCTGCAGATCCTGCTCGCGCACCGCCCGAACGTCTCGTACCCGACCTTCGCCGCCAAGACCTTCGCCACGCTGGACCGGATCAGCGAGGGCCGGCTCACCGTCCACTTCATCACCGGCGGCAGCGACCACGAGCAGCGGCGCGAGGGCGACTTCCTCACCAAGGACGAGCGGTACGCCCGGACCAGGGAGTACATCGGGATCGTCAAGAAGGCCTGGACCAGCCGGGAGCCCTTCGACCACGAGGGCGCGCACTACCGCTTCGACGACTTCGTCGCCGACGTCTTCCCCGTGCAGCAGCCGCGCCCGGGCGTCTCCTTCGGCGGCTCCTCGGAGGCGGCGTACGCGGCCGGCGGCGCCGAGGCGGACGTCTACTGCCTCTGGGGCGAGCCGCTGGCCCGCACGGCCGAGCAGATCGAGCGGGTGAAGGAGGCGGCGCGGGCCGCCGGGCGGACCGACGTGCCGCGGATCCAGGTGGCGTTCCGGCCGATCATCGCGCCGACCGAGGAGCTGGCCTGGGAGAAGGCGCACCGGACGGTGGACGCGATCCGGGCCCGCCGGGAGGGCGGCGAGCTGGTCCGCCGGGGCCGCCCGGCCGGCGCCGCGCCGGAGAACACCGGCTCCCGGCGGCTGCGGGAGATCGCCGAGGCGGGCGAGCGCTACGACCGGGCGCTGTGGACGCCGACCGCCGCCGCCACCGGCGGGGCGGGCAACTCCAACGCGCTGGTCGGCACCCCGGAGACGGTCGCCCAGGCGCTGCTCGACTACTACGACCTGGGCGTGGACATCCTCTCCGCGCGCGGCTACCACCTGGTGGACGACGCGATCGACTTCGGCCGGTACGTGATCCCGATCGTCCGCGAGGAGGTCGCCAAGCGGGACGCCGCGAAGGCCGCCGCCGAAGCCGCCGAAGCCGCCGAAGCCGCCGAAGCGGCCGACGCCGCCGGGGCCGCCAAGGCCGAGCGGGCCGAGCGCGACCGGCACCAGCTGATCGCGGTCCAGGCGTGACGGGCCCGGCCGGTGTGCGGGCCCTCGACGTCGAGGTCCGCCGGGTGCGCATCGACGACCCGCTCGCCGAGCCGCTGGTGCGCGAGCTCACCGAGGAGTACGTCCGCCGCTACGGCCCCGAGGCGCACCAGGAGATGACCCGCTACCCGGCGGACAGCTGGGCCGAGCCGCACGGCGGCGTCCTGCTGCTCCTGCTGGAGGACGGCGAGCCGGTGGCCGGCGGCGCGTACAAGCGCCTCGACGCCCGGACGGCCGAGGTGAAGCGGATGTGGACGCACTCGGCGCACCGCCGCCGGGGCCTGGCCACCCGGGTGCTGGCCGAGCTGGAGCGGGCCGCCGGCGCGGCCGGCTACCACCGGATCTTCCTCACCACCGGCCCGCTCCAGCCCGAGGCCAAGGGGCTCTACCTGGTCAACGGCTACACCCCGCTGTTCGACGTCGCCGCCGACCCGCTGACCATCGGCCCGCTGCCGTTCGAGAAGCACCTCCACTGATCCGCGCAGACCTGCCCCACCCCGAAAGGCACCCGTACCCGTGAGAACCTCCACCGTCCGCCGCCGCCTGCTCGCGGCCACCGCCCTGCTGCCGGTCCTGGCGCTGGCCGCGTGCGGCTCGGACCCGAAGCCGACGGCCGCGGCGGGCCCCGGCGGGCAGGCCGTCTCCGCCGCCGCCGAGGACCTCGTCTCCGGCGTGAAGAAGTCGGACACCGCCGCCGCGCTGCTGCCCGCCGACGTCAAGGCCGCCGGGACGGTCAGGTTCGGCTCCTCGATCGGCACCCCGCCGTCCGCCTTCTACGCCGACCAGGCCACCAAGAAGGCCGCCGGCCTGGACATCGACTTCGCCGACGCGGTGGCCAAGGTGCTCGGCCTGACCGTGCAGCGCGAGGAGGCGGCCTTCGAGACCATCCTGCCCGCGCTCGGCAGCGGCAAGTACGACGTCGGCACCGGCAACTTCGGGGTCACCGAGGCCCGGCTGAAGACGATCGACTTCGTCACCTACATCGACGACGGCCAGGGCTTCGCGGTCAAGAAGGACAACACCTCGGTCCAGCCGGTCACCGACCTGGTCCAGCTCTGCGGGCTGACCATCGGCACCGGCGCCGGCACCACCTTCGAGACCACGCTCAACGCGAAGAAGAACGTCTGCACCGACGCGGGCAGGAAGCCGTACGAGGTCAAGGCGTTCAGCGACAACGGCGCCACGCTCACCAGCCTCCAGCAGGGCCGGGTGGACATCCTGATGTCCACCATCAACGGCCTGCGCTACCAGGCCTCCCAGGAGGCCTCCGGCACCCGCTTCCTCGGCGAGTTCCACCGCCTCGACGTCGGCTTCGCGTTCAAGAAGGGCTCCCCGCTCACCCCCGCGTTCCAGGCCGCCGTCAACGAGCTGATCAAGGACGGCACGTACGAGCGGATCCTCAAGAAGTGGGGGGTGACGGACTCGGCCGTCAAGGAGTCCCTGATCAGCCCGCCCGAGCACAAGTGACCCCCTGTCCAGGGCCCCTTGGGAGGAGTCCCCCATGAGCACCGCCACCACCACCGAACCCCTCGCGAAGCCCGGCGGCAGACCCGGAGCCGCCGCCCGTCCGGGCGCCCCGCTCGACCTCGGCGAGCTCGCCGGGCTGCGCACCGTCCGCACCCGGCACCCCTGGCGCTGGGCGGCCGGCGTCGCCACCCTCGTCCTGCTGGCGCAGTTCGCCCACGGCCTGGCCACCAACCCCGGCTGGGACTGGGCGACCTTCCGGCTGTTCTTCTCCGCCGACACCATCCTGCGGGCGGTCGGCCGGACCGTCGAACTCACCGCCTACGGCACCGTGCTGGGCTTCCTGCTCGGCGCCGTGGTGGCCGCGATGCGGCTCTCCCGCAGCCTGATCCTGCAGACCGTCGCCTGGGCCTACGTCTGGGTGTTCCGCTCGATCCCGCTGATCGTCCAGCTGGTCTTCTGGTTCAACCTCTCCTACCTCTACAAGCGGTTCGGCTTCGGCGTCCCGTTCGGCCCGACCTTCGGGGAGTTCGAGACGGTCGGCGTCCTGGGCGCGCTCGGCGCGGCGGTGCTCGGCCTCGGGCTGCACCAGGCCGCGTTCGCCGCCGAGATCATCCGCGGCGGCGTGATCGCCGTCGACCCCGGCCAGCGCGAGGCCGCCGCCGCGCTCGGCGTGCCGCGCTGGCGGCAGGCCTGGCGGATCGTGCTGCCGCAGGCCATGCGCGGCATCCTGCCGGCCGCCGCCAACGAGGTGATCTCGCTGTTCAAGGGCACCTCGGTGGTCTACGTGATGGCGATCGGCGAACTCTTCTACCAGGTGCAGGTGGTGTACGGCCGCACCGGCCGGGTGGTGCCGATGCTGATGGTCGCCACCGTCTGGTACGTGCTGCTCACCACCGTGCTGTCGATCGGCCAGTACTACGTCGAGCGCTACTTCGCCCGTGGCGCCGACCGCACGCCGCCGCCCACCCCGCTCCAGCGGGCCCGGACCCTCGTCCGGGGCCTGCGCGCCCGCACCGCCACCGCCGTCGCCACCGGAGGACGCTCATGACCACCCTCGCCGAGGAACCCGCCGTCGAGCGGACCGGGGAGCCGTCGGCGCCGCCGATGGTCCAGGTGCGCGGCCTGTGGAAGAGCTTCGGCCCGAACGCGGTGCTGCGCGGCGTCGACCTCGACGTGCCGGCCGGCTCGGTGACCGTGGTGCTCGGGCCGTCCGGCTCCGGCAAGTCCACTCTGCTGCGCTCGATCAACCACCTGGAGAAGCTGGACCGGGGCTTCGTCGCGATCGACGGCGAGCTGATCGGCTACCGGCGCTCCGGGGACCGGCTGCACGAGCTCAAGGAGCGCGAGGTCCTGCGGCAGCGCACCCACATCGGCTTCGTCTTCCAGAACTTCAACCTCTTCCCGCACCTGACCGTGCTGGAGAACCTCACCGAGGCGCCGGTCAGCGCGCTGGGCCGGCCGAAGGCGGAGGCCCGGGCCCGCGCCCTGGAACTGCTCGAACGGGTGGGCCTGGCCGAGAAGGCCGCCGCCTACCCGCGACAGCTCTCCGGCGGCCAGCAGCAGCGGGTGGCGATCGCCCGGGCGCTGGCGCTGGACCCGAAGGTGCTGCTGTTCGACGAGCCGACCTCGGCGCTCGACCCGGAACTGGTCGGCGAGGTGCTGGACGTCATCAAGGACCTCGCGCGGACCGGCACCACGATGATCGTGGTCACCCATGAGATCGGCTTCGCCCGTGAGGTCGCCGACACCGTGGTCTTCATGGACGGCGGCGTGGTGGTCGAGCAGGGCCCGCCGCGCGAGGTCCTCGACGAGCCGCGGCACGAACGGACCAAGGCCTTCCTGGCCAAGGTCCTCTGAACCACCGAACCGCAGAACCCCCTCAACGGCAGGAGCCCCGCCATGTCCCTACCCCGTCGCGCCCTGGTGACCGCCGCCGCGCTCGCCGCCGCCCTCACCCTGGCCGCCTGCGGCGGCTCCTCGGACGCCACGGCGGACCTCGGCGCCGCGAAGGGCGACACCGCGCCGAACGGGGCCACGGTGAACCTGACGCCCCAGCAGAACCGGGTGACCACGCCCAAGGTGGACGCCCTCGCGGCACTGGTGCCGGAGGAGATCAGAAAGCGCGGAAGACTGACCGTGGTCGACTCGCTCGGCACCACGCCGCCCCTGGACTTCTACGCCAACGACGACAAGACGATCATCGGCGTGGAGCCGGACATCGCCTCGCTGATCGGCAACGTGCTCGGACTCGACGTCGAGTTCAACCCGGTCTCCTGGGAGAACATCTTCGTCGGCCTGGACAGCGGCAAGTACGACGTCGGCATCTCCAACATCACCGTCACCGAGGCCCGCAAGGAGAAGTACGACTTCGCCACCTACCGCCTCGACATCCTCGGCTTCGAGGCGAAGAAGGGCACCGGCTGGAAGATCACCGGCCCCAAGGACATCGCGGGCAAGACCGTCGCGGTCTCCTCCGGCACCAACCAGGAGAAGCTGCTGATCGCCTGGAACGAGGAGAACGTGAAGAACGGCCTGAAGGCCGCCGACATCAAGTACTTCCAGGCCTCGTCCGACTACTACCTGGCGCTCTCCTCCGGCCGGATCGACGCCTACGTCGGCCCCAACCCGGTCACCGCCTTCCACGCCGTGCAGACCGGCGAGACCGAGGTGATCGGCACCTACTCGGGCGCCGGCGCCGAGGTGCTCGGCAAGATCGGGGCCACCACGAGGAAGGACAACGGCCTGGTCCAGGCGCTGAACGGGGCCATCAACGAGGTGATCAAGAACGGCACCTACGGCCAGGTGCTGAAGCGCTGGGGCCTGGACGCCGAGGCCGTGCAGGCCTCCGAGATCAACCCGGTGGGCCTGCCGAAGACGTGACGGCCGCCCGGGCCCGGGGTAGTTCACCCGAACACGGGTGCCCGCCGCTAACCTGACCCGGTCAGGATGAACGGTGGTCGGGTCCGGCGGACTGGTGGGGGAACGCATGAAGGCGGGCGATGTCGTGGGCGGCCGCTACCGGCTGGACCGGGAGCTCGGCCAGGGCGGGTTCGGCGTGGTCTGGGCCGCCCACGACGAGACCATCGGGCGGGCGGTCGCGCTCAAGGTGCTCTCCGAGGAGAAGGCCGGCGACGAGGAGTCGATCGGCCGGTTCATCCGCGAGGCCAGGACCGTCGGCGGCCTGTCCCATCCGCACATCGTCACCCTGTACGACTACGGGCGGATGCAGGAGGGCGCGCGCTCGACCCACTACCTGGTGATGGAGCTGGTCCGGGGCCGGCCGCTCTCCGCGCTGCTGCGCGACGGCGCCCGCCCGGAGCTGTCCGTCGCCCTGCGCTGGGTGCGGCAGGTCTGCAAGGCGCTGGACTCCGCGCACCGCAGCGGCGTGGTGCACCGGGACATCAAGCCCGAGAACATCATGATCACCGACACCGGTGAGGCCAAGGTGCTGGACTTCGGCATCGCCCGCCTGCTCACCCAGCAGGGCGGCGGGCTCACCTCCACCGGCGTGGTCATCGGCACCCCGGCCTACCTGGCGCCGGAGTGCTGGTCCGGCGGCCACATCGACGGCCGGGCCGACCTGTACGCGCTCGGCGCGGTGCTCTACCAGCTGTGCACCGGCCGCCGCCCGTTCAGCGCCGACTCGCCGGTGAGCATGATGTTCAAGCACCTCAACGAGCAGCCGACGGCCCCCGGCACGTCCGACCCGACGCTGGACCGGCTGGTCCTCCAACTGCTCGCCAAGGACCCGGAGGACCGGCCCGCCGACGCGGCCGAGGTCCGCCGCCGGCTGCGCGACCTCAAGATCGGCACCGACCCGGACGCGCTGCGCCGCAAGGCCGACGAGATGTTCGCCGAGGCGCAGGCCGAGGCCGACGCCGAGGACGCGGCGGTCTCCGCCACCGCCGAG
>NZ_BAAAKJ010000016.1:40028-41699 GCF_039527695.1 Kitasatospora putterlickiae | reverse complement strand
GTCGAGCAACTGGTCGAGCTGATACCGCAGTTCTCCCGGGCCTTCGGGCCGGGCGACCCGAGGACCCTGCGGACCTGTCACGACCTGGCGCTCTGGCTGGCCCGCTCGGGCCGGCCGCGGGCGGCCGTCGCCCTGCTGCGCGAGCTGCTCCCCGCGCTGGACGGCCACCCCCGGGCCCGCGAGGACGTCGGACGTGACCTGGAGCGCTGGGAGCGGGAGAGCGCCGACGCCGAGCAGGAGCGCCCGCTAGTGCTCGCCGAGCTGCTCGACGGCTCGGCGCAGAGCGGCTGAACCGCCCTCGGCGATCGGCTCGCCGTGCCCGAACAGCACGGTCTCGGCCTCCAGTCCGGCCAGCCGGCGGAAGGACGCCAGGGCCGACGCCGGATCGGTGTGGAAGACGCCGGGCATGGTCCGGTGGCCGACGTTGGCCGCGAGGTCGCCGGTGAACAGCACGCCCGCCCGCGGCAGGTGGAGGGCGATCGACCCGTCGGTGTGGCCGGGCACGTGCACCACCACGGCGCCGCCGCCGAAGCCGAGCACCTCGCCGTCCACCACCTCGCGGTCCACCCGGCACGGCGGGGCGGGCGGCAGCGTCGGCAGGGTGTCCCACAGCTCCTGCTCGAAGGGGCTCAGCACGAACGGCTCCGGCTCCCGCTCGCCGCGGACCACCGGGGCCTCCAGCCGGTGGGCGGTCACCTCGGCGCCCAGGCGCCGGGCGAGTTCGGCGGCCGAGCCGGCGTGGTCCTCGTGGTGGTGGGTGAGCACGATGCCGCGCAGCGCGGCCGGGTCGGCGCCGACGGCGCGGATCGCCTCCTCGATCGCGTCGGCCTGCCCGGCGATGCCGGTGTCGACGAGGGTGAGCGCGCCGTCCTCGTCGCGCCAGAGGTAGGCGGTGCCGAAGGCCAGGGTGATGACGGTCAGTTCGGGGCGTATCCGGGTGATCTCCATGGACGGATCATGTGCCGGGCGGCGGCCGTCCACGCGCCTGTTCGCCCCGGGCGTGACGGGCCCGGCTACCCTTCCGCCGCTCCCAGCACCGCCCGCAGCCGGGCCGGGCGCGGCGAGTCGGGGCCCTCCAGCGCCAGCAGCGCGGCCAGCACCTCGGCGGTCTGCGGATCGTGCAGCGCCGTCGCCGCCGCCATCGCCACGAACTGGTCGACCAGCCACTCGCGCAGCTCGTCCACCGGCAGCGTCCGGCCCTCGTCGAGCCAGCTCAGCGAGGCCCCCTCGACCACCGCGATCCAGGAGCGGACCAGCAGCGTCAGCCGGGGTCCGGCCTGCCGCACCCCGAGGTGGCGCAGCGTCCGCCGCAGCGCCGCCCGCCGGACGTCGTCCACGATCGCCGAGGTGCGGGCCGTCTCCACCACCGAGCCGCCGCGCAGCAGCGCCGAGTAGCCGGCGTCGTGCTCGGCGACGAAGGAGAAGTAGCGTTCCAGCACGGCGGACAGCTGCTGGGTCGGGGTGCCGGCGGGCGGCACCGTGAAGCGGTCGGTGAGCTCCTCGGCCGCGCTGCGCAGCGCGGCCTCGTACAGCTGCTGCTTGCCGCCCGCGAAGTAGCGGTAGACCAGCGGCCGGGACGCCCCGGCGGCCTCGGCGACGTCGTCGAGGCCCACCTCGTCGGGCGGCCGGTGGCTGAACAGCTCCAGCGCCACGGCGATCAGCTGCTCGCGC
>NZ_BAAAKJ010000016.1:35197-39975 GCF_039527695.1 Kitasatospora putterlickiae | reverse complement strand
TGCACCGGCCGCCGCCGGTACCCGGCGCGCCGAGGCCGGGCGGCGGGTTCGGGGGCGGGCGGGACGGACGCTGGGCTGGCTTCCATGGCGGTCAGCGTAACGGCCCCGGGCCGGATGGGAGCCGGGTCTGCACCGATCTTCCGAACGGGCGTTTGTACTCGTCCGGGGCCCTTCCGGGAGGCGGCCCGCCGGGTGCCGCCCGAGGATGGGACGCAGCACGCCGCAGTCCCGAGGAGGCCCGCCGGATGGCGCAGACCCTGGAACGGCCGCCCCGGGCGCGCCGGCCGCGAGGGGTGCCGCACGCCGTCCTGGCCTGGGTCCGCTCGGCGCCCGGCACGTACCTGTGGCTGCTCGTCCTGGCGGTCACCAGCCTCGTCGTGGCGCGGATGGACCCGCACACCCTGGACTGGTTCCTGGCCGCCCGCTCGACCAACCTGGAGCAGTTGCGCTCGCGCCCGGTGCACGCCCTGGTGGCCAGCGCGCTGTGGACGGAGACGTCGGGCTGGCCGCTCTACGCGGTGCTGTTCACCCTGTTCCACGCCAACGCCGAGCGCTGGCTGGGGACCGCGCGCTGGCTGATCGTGGCCGCGACCGCGCACGTGCTGGCGACCCTGGTGAGCGAGGGCGTGGTGGCCTGGGGGATCGCCCACGGCACCCTGCGGCGGAGCATGGCCGACACGGTGGACGTCGGCGTCTCCTACGCGCTGGCCGGGGTGGTGGCGGTGCTCGCCCACCGGTTCGCCGGCGGCTGGCGGTGGCTGTACGGCGGCGGGGTGCTGCTCTGCTACCTGGTGCCGCTGCTGGTCTCGCACACCTTCACGGACCTCGGGCACGTCAGCGCCGCGCTGATCGGCTTCGCCTTCGCCCCCTTCGCCCACGGACGGCCCCGCTGGGACCCGCGCCGGGCGCTGCGGCGCCGGAGGTCGCGCCGCGCGGGCGGCTGACCCCGGCGGTACGGCTCGATCTGGCCGGTCCATGCCATCCGGAAGGGGCTTGCAAACGGCGCGGGCCACGAAATGATGTCCGGATGGTTGAACTGATCAGCTCCGACGGCACCACACCCCGCAGTGTCGCCGACGCCTATGTCCGGGACCTCGCCGAGCTCGACCCGCTGACCGCGGTGTACCTGGGTCTGAACCCCGAGGACGACCGCCTCCCCGACCTCTCCCCGGCCGGCGCCGAGGCGATCGCCGAACTCGGCCGCGCCACCCTGGCCCGGCTCGACGGGGCCGAGGCGGCCCTCGACGCCGCCGAGGCGTCCGGCACCCCCCGGGACGAGGCCGAACGCCGTTGCGCCCGCCTGCTGCGCGAGCGGCTCACCGCCGAGCTCGCCGTGCACGACGCGGGCGAGCGGTACCGGGCCGTCCACAACCTGGGTTCCCCGCTGCACCTCGTCCGCGACGTCTTCACCCTGATGCCCACCGACACCGAGGAGCAGTGGCGGATCCTCGGCCGCCGCCTGGCCCGGGTGCCCGAGGCGCTCACCGGGTACCGCGCCACCCTCGCCGAGGGCGTCGAGCGCGGTCTGCTGTCCGGCCCCCGCCAGGTCGTCACGGTGACCGGCCAGCTCGGCGAGTGGCTGACCGGGGAGACCCCGGGCGGCTGGTTCGGCGATCTGGTCCGGCCGGCCCCCGAGGCGCTGCGCGAGGAGCTGGCCGGGCACGCGGTGGCCGCCGCCGAGGCGGTCGCCGCCCTGCGCGACTGGCTGCGCGACGTCTACGGTCCCGCCGCCGCCGACCAGTCCGACACCGTCGGCCGCGAGCGCTACGGCCGCTGGGTGCGCTACTGGACCGGTGCCGACCTCGACCTCGACGAGGCCTACGCCTGGGCCTGGGGAGAGTTCCACGACCTGCTCGCCCAGATGCGCGCCGAGGCCGGGAAGGTGCGGCCCGGCGCCGAGCCGATGGAGGCGATGAAGTGGCTGGAGACCGACGGCCCCGCGCGGCAGGGCGCCGAGGCGGCCCGTGAGTTCCTCCAGGGCCTGATGGACTCCGCGATCGCCGACCTCCAGGGCACCCACTTCGACCTGGCCGAGCCGGTCACCCGGGTCGAGTCGCGGATCGCCCCGGCCGGCAGCCCCGCCGCGCCGTACTACACCGCCCCGTCGCTGGACTTCAGCCGCCCCGGCCGGACCTGGCTGCCGCTGCTGGGCCGTGAGCGGTTCCCGGAGTGGGACCTCGTCTCGACCTGGTACCACGAGGGCGTCCCCGGCCACCACCTGCAGCTCGCGCAGTGGACCTACGTCGCCGACCGGCTCTCCACCTACCAGGTCAGCCTCGGCGGGGTGAGCGCCAACCTGGAGGGCTGGGCGCTGTACGCCGAGCGCCTGATGGACGAGCTCGGCTACCTCACCGACCCCGGCCACCGGCTCGGCTACCTCAACGCGCAGATGATGCGGGCGCTGCGGGTGATCGTCGACATCGGCATGCACGTGGGCCTGGACTTCCCGGCGGACTCGCCGTACCGCCCGGGGGAGCGGGTCTCGCCGGAGGCCGCGCGGGAGTTCTTCGGCCTGTACTGCGGGCTGTCCGCCGACTTCCTGGACAGCGAGCTGGTCCGCTACCTGGGCCTGCCCGGGCAGGCGATCGGCTACAAGCTGGGCGAGCGGGCCTGGCTGCGCGGACGGGCGGCGGCCCGGGCGGCGCACGAGGCGCGCGGCGAGGTGTTCGACCTCAAGGCCTGGCACATGGCGGCGCTGTCGCAGGGCTCGCTGGGCCTGGACGACCTGGTCGCGGAGCTCTCGGCGCTGTAGCGGCCGGTGAGCGGCGGCGCGAGGCCCCCGGGGACGGTCCCGGGGGCCTCGTGCCGTGGACCTACGACCCTGGTTCTTTGGTCCTGGTTCGACCGATTTGAGCAGATTTTTCCTTGCCATTCGCCACCCCGCGCGTTTGGCTTGAAGGCGACTGCGTGACCTCTCCGCACCCCTCCGGAAAGGCTCCCCCAGTGTCTTCTGCCCAAGCCCAAGCCCCCGACGGTCACCCGGCGGCGGAGTCCCGCCGCTGGTGGGCCCTGGCGGTCATCGCCATCGCCCAGCTGATGATCGTCCTCGACATCACCATCGTGAACATCGCCCTCCCGTCGGCCCAGAAGGACCTGGGGATATCCGACGCGGACCGGCAATGGGTGATCACCGCCTACACGCTGGCCTTCGGCGGCCTGCTGTTGCTGGGCGGCCGGCTCGGCGACCTCTTCGGCCGCAAGCGCGTCTTCACCATCGGTCTGCTCGGCTTCGCGCTCGCCTCCGCGATCGGCGGCGCCGCGACCGGCCCGACCATGCTCTTCGCGGCCCGCGCCCTCCAGGGCGCCTTCGGAGCGCTGCTCGCGCCCTCCGCGCTGGGCCTGCTCTCCACCACCTTCTCCGACCCCAAGGAGCGGAGCACCGCCTTCGGGATCTTCGGCGCGATCGCCGGCGGCGGCGCCGCGATCGGCCTGATCACCGGCGGGCTGCTGACCGAGTACCTGAACTGGCGCTGGTGCCTGTTCGTCAACACCCCGATCGCGGTGGTGACGGCCTTCGCGGCGTTCTCGGTCCTGGAGCGCGACCACATCGGCAAGGGCACCCGGGTCAAGCTCGACCTGCCCGGCGCGCTGCTCGGCTGCGGCGGCCTGCTCGCCATCGTGTTCGGCATGTCCGAGGCGGTCACCCGGGGCTGGGGCGACTGGCTGGTGCTGGGCTCGCTGCTGCTCGGCGTGGCCCTGCTCGCGGTGTTCGTCCTGGTCGAGAAGCGCACCACGCACGCGCTGCTGCCGCTGCACATCGTCGCCGACCGGAACCGGGGCGGCGGGGCGCTCTCGGTCGGCCTCGCCATGATCGGCATGTTCGGCCTGTTCCTGTTCCTCACCTACTACCTGCAGGTGATCAAGGGGTTCTCGCCGGTGATGTCCGGCGTCTCCTTCCTGCCGATGACGGCCGCCATCATCATCAGCTCGACCGGCTTCGCGGCCCGGCAGATGACCCGGATCCCGTCCCGGAACCTGATCGGGCCCGGGCTGCTGCTCGCCGCCGCCGGCATGGCCTGGCTGACCCAGATGAAGGTGGACAGCCCGTGGGCCGGCATGGTGCTGCCGGCCGAACTGCTGCTCGGCTTCGGCATGGGCCTGGTCTTCATGCCGTCGATGAGCCTGGCCACCCTCGGGGTCGCCCCGAACGAGGCCGGCGCGGCCTCGGCCACCATCAACTCCGCCCAGCAGGTCGGCGGCTCCTTCGGCACGGCGCTGCTCAACACCATCGCGGCCAGCGCCACCGCGAGCTGGCTGGCGAGCCGGATCGCCGGGGCGGGCGACCCCGCCGTCCAGGCCCAGGGCGCGGTGCACGGCTACGTCATCGCCACCTGGGTGGCGATGGGCATCCTGCTGCTGGCCGCGCTGATCGCCTTCCTGATGATCGACCACCGGCCGGCGCCGGGGGAGGCCGCCGGAGCCACCGGGGCCGTCGGCGGGGCGGCGGAGGACGCAGCCGGTGCGCGGGCGCCGCAGACCCAGGAGCAGACCCCGGCCCAGCAGCGCCAGCGAGCCCGGTGAACGGCGCGGCGACCGGCTGAATTCTCATCGCGTTCCCAGCGGCGCGTCACGCCCCTCCCAGCCCGGGCCGCCATAGTCGGTTCCCGTACCGCCGCCGACCAGGACAGGAGCCGCCAGGCATGGGCCAGCACCGCCGCCGCACCCGCCGACGCCGCTACCTGGCCCCGACCCTGGTCACCACGACCCTCTCCGCGGTCACCGTGGCGGCCGTGGTGGTCGGCACCCACAGCGTGACCCCCCGGGCCACCGCCGTGGCC
>NZ_BAAAKJ010000016.1:25519-35182 GCF_039527695.1 Kitasatospora putterlickiae | reverse complement strand
GCGGCCACGGCGGTCGCGGCCCCGGCCCGGACGCGGGCCCCGCGGACCCCGGCCCCCACCCCGGGCGACCCGCCCGGCACCACCGCCATCGCCCCGGCCACCTCCGAAGCGGCCACCGTCGGCGCCCTGTTCACCGGCGCCGTCGGCGCCGGCCACCACTTCTGCACCGCGAGCGTGCTGCACAGCCCCACCGGCAACCTGCTGCTCACCGCCGCCCACTGCCTGGACGACCCGGGCGCCGTCACCTTCGCCCCCGGCTACCGCGACGGCCGGGCCCCGTACGGCACCTGGCGGGTCACCGCCGTGCACACCACCGCGGACTGGGCCCAGGACGGCGACCAGGACGAGGACTTCGCCGTCCTGGAGACCGCCCCCGACGACGCCGGTCGCCGGATCGAGGACGTCGTCGGCGGCAACACCCTCGGCACCGACGAGCCGTTCGGCACCGCCGTCCGCCTCTACGGCTACCCCTCCGGAGGCGAGCGGCCCCTGCTGTGCACCAACACGACAGGCCGGCAGAGCCCCTTCCAGCGCGTCGTCGACTGCCCCGGCTACCCGGCCGGCACCAGCGGCGGGCCCTGGATCTCCACCACCACCGGTCACGTCATCGGCACCATCGGCGGCTACCAGGAGGGCGGGAACACCGAAGACACCTCCTACAGCGCCCTCTTCGACCACGCGGTCGCGGCCCTCTACGAGGAGGCCGTCGCCGCTGCCTCCTGACCACCCTGACCGCTCGGGGCGCTCCCGGGACGGTGGGGCAACCACGCCGCCCCGGGGGAGGGTTGGCGGGTCCGGCGCGGCCGGAAAACGAATCAGGCCCAGTCCGGTGGCAACTCGCCACTGGCCTGGGCCTCTTCGGCACTTCTCGCGAAGTGCCCCCGGTAGGATTCGAACCTACGCACCCGCCTCCGGAGGGCGGTGCTCTATCCCCTGAGCTACGGGGGCTTGCTCGGTGTTGTCGTCGCGTTCGCTTCGACGTGGAGAACACTACCAGGCCCCGAGCGTGCTCCGTGCACGGGTTTCCGCGGGGGCCGGGCGGACCGCCCGGCGGAAGTGCGCAAAGGCCGGACGGGGCGGCGGGGCCGCCGATACCCTCGGTGAGGTGTCGGGAGTGTCCGGGCGGGTCCTCGTGGTGGACGACAGCGAGGTGATCCGCCAGCTGATCAGGGTCAACCTGGAGCTCGAAGGCTTCGAGGTGGTGACCGCCGCCGACGGTGCCGAGTGCCTGGAGGTGGTCCGCCGGGTGAAGCCCGACGCGGTGACGCTGGACGTGATGATGCCGCGACTGGACGGCCTGCGGACGGCGGCCCGGCTGCGGGCGGCGCCGGGCACCCGGCTGCTGCCGATCGCGATCGTGAGCGCCTGCACGCCGGCCGACCTGGATCTGGGGGAGTCGGTCGGGGTGGACGGCTACCTGGGCAAGCCCTTCGACCCGGCGGACCTGGTCGCGCTGGTGCGGCGGCTGGTGGACCTCGGCCGCGCGCCGGGGGCCGCGGACGGGTTTCGCCCTCAGCGAACGGACGGGAGCGATCGGGGCTGAGCGGCGCGGCCCGGGCGTCTCAACCGGTAAACCGGGTGGCGGGTGCCCTCCCCCTCTCGCCTACCCTTGGCCTCGTGACCCCCGCAGAGCTTTCCCAGGCAGTCCAGGCCGCAGTGAGCGCCGCCGTCGAGGCGGGCGAGCTGGCCGTCGCCGTGCCCGAGCACGTGACGGTCGAGCGGCCCAAGAACAGGGACCACGGCGACTACGCGACGAACGTGGCCCTCCAGCTCGCGAAGCCGGCCGGCAAGCCGCCGCGAGCCGTGGCGGACGTCCTGGCCGCCCGCCTGCGAGGGATCACCGGCGTCACCAAGGTCGACATCGCCGGTCCGGGCTTCCTGAACATCACCCTCGACACGGCCACCCAGGGCGAGCTGGCCCGCACCGTCGTCGAGGCGGGCGCCGCCTACGGCCGCAACGAGGCGCTCAAGGGCCTGAGGATCAACCTGGAGTTCGTCTCCGCCAACCCGACCGGCCCGATCCACATCGGCGGCGTCCGCTGGGCCGCCGTCGGCGACTCGCTCGCCCGGGTGCTGCGCGCCTCCGGCGCCGACGTCACCACCGAGTACTACCTCAACGACGCCGGCGTGCAGATCAGCAAGTTCGCCGCCTCGCTGCAGGCCGCCGCGAACGGCCGCGAGGTGCCGGAGGGCGGCTACGTCGGCGAGTACATCGTCGACATCGCCAAGGCGATCACCGAGGCCGTCCCGGGCCTGCTGGAGAAGGACGAGGACGAGCAGCTCCAGGTCTTCCGCACCGAGGGCCTCAAGCTGATGGTCGCCGAGATCAAGCGCTCGATGGACGAGTTCGGCACCCACTTCGACGTCTGGTTCTCGGAGAAGTCGCTGCACGACTCCGGCGCCGTCGGCAAGGCCATCGAGCGGCTGCGCGAGCAGGGCCACGTCTTCGAGCAGGACGGCGCCATCTGGCTGCGCACCACCGACTTCGGCGACGACAAGGACCGCGTCCTGGTCAAGGCCGACGGCGACACCACCTACTTCGCCGCCGACGCCGCCTACTACCTGTCCAAGCGGGACCGCGGCTCCGAGGTGTCGGTCTACATGCTGGGCGCGGACCACCACGGCTACGTCAACCGCCTCAAGGCCATCGCCGCCTGCGCGGGCGACGACATGGACCGCAACATCGAGGTCCGGATCGGCCAGTTCGTGAAGATGCTCCGCGACGGCGAGGAGGTCCGCATGTCCAAGCGGGCCGGGAACATCATCACGATCGACGACGTCGTCGAGTGGATCGGCGTGGACGCGGCCCGCTACACCCTGGCGCGCTCCTCCACCGACTCCACCATCACGCTCGACATCAACGTGCTGACCAGCCAGACCAACGAGAACCCGGTCTTCTACGTCCAGTACGCGCACGCCCGGATGTGCTCGGTCCAGCGCAAGGCCGGCGAGCTGGGCATCACCCGCTCCGCCGACTTCAAACCCGAGCTGCTCGCCACCGAGTGGGAGTCCGACCTGCTCGGCCAGCTCGGCGAGTTCCCGCGCGTCCTGGCGACGGCCGGCGAGCTGCGCGAGCCGCACCGGGTCGCGCGCTACCTGGAGGAGCTGGCGGGCACCTACCACCGCTTCTACGACAACTGCCAGATCCTGCCGAAGGGCGACGAGGAGGTCACCGACCTCACGCACGCCCGGCTCTGGCTCGCCGACGCGACACGCACCGTGATCGCCAACGGCCTGACGCTGCTGGGCGTCTCGGCGCCCGAGCGGATGTAGGCACCACCCCCATGTGCACAGCGGGGGCGGCGGACGGTCAACGGGGACCGTCGCCGCCCCTCGCCATAGGTCGAGGGAACCAACGACATGTCTCGCTCCGCACACCCCGCAGGCCCCCGGCACGGCGACGTGCTGCCCGAGGGCCACTACCAGGCGCCGCCGAGCGACCTGAACGCGCTCGACCCCAAGGTCTGGTCCCGGACCGTCGCCCGTGACACCGAGGGCGTGGTCACCGTCGGCGGCGTCGACGTCAAGCGGCTGGCCGCCGAGTTCGGCACCCCGGCGTACGTCATGGACGAGGCCGACTTCCGGGGCCGGGCGCGCGCCTGGCGCGACGCGTTCGGCGCGGACGCCGACGTCTTCTACGCGGGCAAGGCCTTCCTCTCCAAGGCCGTCGTGCGCTGGCTGCACGAGGAGGGCCTCAACCTCGACGTCTGCAGCCCGGGCGAGCTGGCCGTGGCGCTGGCCGCCGGGATGCCGCCGGAGCGGATCGCGCTGCACGGCAACAACAAGTCCGTGGACGAGCTCGAACACGCCGTGAAGTCCGGGGTCGGACGGATCGTGGTCGACTCCTACGAGGAGATCGAGCGGCTCGCGGCGATCGCCGGCCACCAGGGCGTGCGCCAGCCGGTGCTGATCCGGATCACCGTCGGCGTCGAGGCGCACACCCACGAGTTCATCGCCACCGCGCACGAGGACCAGAAGTTCGGCCTCTCGCTGACCGGCGGAGCGGCCGCCGAGGCGGTCCGCCGGGTGCTGGCGCACGGCGCGAGCCTGGAGCTGCGCGGCATCCACTCGCACATCGGCTCGCAGATCTTCGACACCGCCGGCTTCGAGGTGGCCGCCCGCCGGGTGGTCGGCCTGCTGGCGTCGATCCGCGACGAGCACGGCGTCGAGCTGCCCGAGATCGACCTCGGCGGCGGCCTCGGCATCGCCTACACCAGCGAGGACGACCCGCGCGAGCCGGCCGAGATCGCCGCCGCGCTGGCCGACATCGTGCGCCGCGAGTGCGCCGCCGCGAGCCTCGCCGCGCCCCGGCTGAGCGTGGAGCCGGGCCGGGCGATCGTCGGCCCGACCGCGTTCACCCTGTACGAGGTCGGCACCGTCAAGCCGCTGGAGGGCCTGCGCACCTACGTCAGCGTGGACGGCGGGATGTCCGACAACATCCGCACCGCGCTGTACGACGCCGAGTACTCGGTGGCCCTGGTGTCGCGCACCAGCGAGGCCGAGCCGATGCTGGTCCGGGTGGTCGGCAAGCACTGCGAGTCCGGCGACATCGTCGTCCGGGACGCCTTCCTGCCGGCCGACCTCGCCCCCGGCGACCTGGTCGCGGTGCCCGCCACCGGCGCCTACTGCCGCTCGATGGCGAGCAATTACAACCACGCCCTCAAGCCCCCCGTGCTCGCCGTCCAGGACGGCGCGGCCCGGGTGATCGTCCGGCGCGAGACGGAGGAGGATCTCCTGCGTCTCGATATCGGATGACGAAATCCTTGTCTCAGATCATGGAACGACCGTAGATCCGTACGGAAAGTCCCGGAGACTGGTAGGAACCGAAAGTCCGGCGGGCCCCCGAAAACCCGCCGGAACGACCGAAGCACGATGGATGAGCGGAGTCGGATGATGCGTACGCGGCCGCTGAAGGTGGCGTTGCTGGGCTGTGGTGTGGTGGGCTCCGAGGTGGCGCGCATCATGACGACAGACGCCGCCGACCTCGCCGCGCGCATCGGCGCGCCGGTCGAGCTCGCCGGCATCGCGGTCCGCCGGGCGGGCCGCCCCCGCCCGGGGGTGCCCGAGCACCTGCTGACCACCGACGCCGAGGCCCTGGTCAACCGGGGCGACATCGACGTGGTGATCGAGGTCGTGGGCGGCATCGAGCCGTCCAAACACCTCATCCTGTCGGCGTTCAAGCAGGGCGCCTCGGTGGTCAGCGCCAACAAGGCGCTGCTCGCCAAGGACGGCACCGAGCTGCACGCGGCGGCCGCCGAGGCCGGCGTGGACCTGTACTACGAGGCCGCGGTGGCCGGCGCGATCCCGCTGCTGCGCCCGCTGCGCGAGTCGCTGGCCGGCGACCGGGTGAACCGGGTGCTGGGCATCGTCAACGGCACCACCAACTTCATCCTCGACAAGATGGACACCACCGGCGCCGGGTACTCGGAGGCGCTGGAGGAGGCCACCGCGCTCGGTTACGCCGAGGCCGACCCGACCGCCGACGTGGAGGGCTTCGACGCCGCCGCCAAGGCCGCGATCCTGGCCGGCATCGCCTTCCACACCAAGGTGACCGCGGCGGACGTCTACCGCGAGGGCCTCACCGAGGTCACCGCCGCCGACATCGCCTCCGCCAAGGCGATGGGCTGCGTGGTGAAGCTGCTGGCGATCTGCGAGCGGGCCGCCGACGGAGAGTCGGTCACCGCGCGCGTCCATCCGGCGATGATTCCGCTGTCGCACCCGCTGGCCTCGGTCCGCGAGGCGTACAACGCGGTGTTCGTGGAGGCCGAGGCGGCCGGCCGGCTGATGTTCTACGGCCCGGGCGCGGGCGGCGCGCCGACCGCCTCGGCGGTCCTCGGCGACCTCGTCGCGGTCTGCCGCAACAAGCTCGCCGGTGCCACCGGCCCCGGCGACTCGGTGTACACCCGGCTCCCGGCCAAGCCGATGGACGAGGTCGTCACCCGCTACCACGTGAGCCTGGACGTCGACGACCGCGCGGGCGTGCTCGCCCAGGTCGCCTCCGTCTTCGCCGAGCACGGCGTCTCCATCGACACCGTGCGCCAGCAGGGCCGCGACGGCGACGCCTCGCTCGTCGTGGTCACCCACCGCGCCACCGACGCCGCGCTGTCGGCGACGGTGGACAAGCTCCGCGCACTCGACAGCGTGCGCGACGTGGCCAGCATCATGCGGGTCGAAGGGGAATAGGAACAGATGATGAGCAGCGTTGCCGAGAACGCCGCCCGTGGCACCCGTACCCACCAATGGCGGGGCCTGATCGAGGAGTACCGGGACCGCCTGCCGGTCAGCGCGGCGACCCCGGTGGTCACCCTGCTGGAGGGCGGCACCCCGCTGGTCCCCGCCCAGGTGCTCTCCGAGCGCACCGGCTGCGAGGTCTACCTCAAGGTCGAGGGCGCCAACCCGACCGGGTCCTTCAAGGACCGCGGCATGACGATGGCCATCTCCAAGGCGAAGGAGGACGGCGCCCAGGCCGTCATCTGCGCCTCCACCGGCAACACCTCGGCCTCCGCCGCCGCCTACGCGGTGCGGGCCGGGATGGTGTCGGCGGTGCTCGTCCCGCAGGGCAAGATCGCCCTGGGCAAGATGGGCCAGGCGCTGGTGCACGGCGCGAAGATCCTCCAGGTGGACGGGAACTTCGACGACTGCCTCACCCTTGCGCGTGAACTGTCCGAGAAGTACCCGGTGGCGCTGGTCAACTCGGTGAACCCGGTCCGGATCGAGGGCCAGAAGACCGCCGCCTTCGAGATCGTCGACATGCTCGGCGACGCGCCGGACATCCACGTGCTGCCGGTCGGCAACGCGGGCAACATCACCGCGTACTGGAAGGGCTACCGGGAGTACGCGGCGGACGGCCTGGCCGCCCGCACCCCGCGGATGTGGGGCTTCCAGGCCTCCGGTTCGGCCCCGATCGTGGACGGCGCCCCGGTGCTCCAGCCGCAGACCATCGCCACCGCGATCCGGATCGGCAACCCGGCCTCCTGGGACTACGCGCTCGCCGCGCGGGACGAGTCGGGTGGTTTGATCGACAAGGTGACCGACCGTCAGATCCTCTCCGCGTACCGCCTGTTGGCCTCCC
Organism: Kitasatospora putterlickiae; assembly: GCF_039527695.1. Taxonomy (NCBI): domain Bacteria; kingdom Bacillati; phylum Actinomycetota; class Actinomycetes; order Kitasatosporales; family Streptomycetaceae; genus Kitasatospora; species Kitasatospora putterlickiae. The sequence continues at coordinate 28,110 of NZ_BAAAKJ010000016.1, read as the reverse complement.
AGGAGGGCGTCTTCGTGGAGCCCGCCTCGGCCGCCTCGGTGGCCGGCCTGCTGGCCAAGGCGGAGGCCGGCCTGGTCGACCCGGGTCAGCGGATCGTCTGCACCGTGACCGGCAACGGCCTCAAGGACCCGGACTGGGCGGTGGCCGGCGCGCCGCAGCCGCAGATCGTGCCGATCGACCCCGAGGCGGCCGCCCGCCGCCTGGGGCTGCTGTAGTAAATCGCGCCCCCGGGGGCGCGGGGTCGAGTAGCGGCCCCCACCGGGCCGACCCTTTCGGGGGTCGGCCCGGATTGCGTTCTTGACTGACACTTTTGTGTCAATTCATCAGTGCTTTCCGATCCGATTCCCGCATGCATTCCGGCCAGAAGCGGCAACACACCAGATCGAAGGCCCACGGGGTGTACCGCTGTGGAACCTCTCTTCGATACTCTGGGTCCGGCCGTGTGGCACATGCCCCGGGTCCGGCCCCTCACGGGCCGCACCACCGACTGTGACCGTCCGCCCCGGCCGGGGCCCGCGGCCCGCTCCCCACCCTCGCACCGACGCGCTTCGCGCCGCCCGATTTCCCCAGGAGAGTCCACCGCATGGCCGGTCCTGCGTTCCGTGCCGCCGCCGTCCGGGTCCGGGTTCCCGCGACCAGCGCCAACCTCGGCCCGGGTTTCGACGCCTTCGGACTCGCGCTGGGTCTGTACGACGACGTGGTCGTCCGGGTCGCCGACTCCGGGCTCTCCGTCGACATCGCCGGCGAGGGCGCCGACACGCTCCCGCGCGACGAGCGCCACCTGCTGGTCCGCTCGATGCGCGCCGCCTTCGACCGCCTCGGCGGCCAGCCGCGCGGCCTCGAAGTGGTCTGCGCCAACCGGATACCGCACGGCCGCGGCCTGGGCTCCTCGTCCGCCGCGATCTGCGCCGGCATCGTCGCCGCCCGCGCCGTCACCATCGGCGGCCCGTCCGCCCTGGACGACGACGCCCTGCTGGCCCTCGCCTCCGAACTGGAGGGCCACCCCGACAACGTGGCGGCCTGCCTGCGCGGCAACTTCACGGTGGCCTGGACCGAGGAGGACACCGCCCGGGCGATCGCCCTGGAACCGTCCGCCGAGGTCGTCCCGGTGGTGTTCGTCCCGGCCACCGAGGTGCTCACCGAGACCGCCCGGGGCCTGCTGCCCAGGACCGTCCCGCTGGCCGACGCGGCCGTCAACGCCGGCCGCTCCGCGCTGCTGGTCGAGGCGCTGACCCGGCGGCCGGAGCTGCTGCTGACCGCCACCGAGGACCGGATCCACCAGGACTACCGGGCCTCCGCGATGCCGGACAGCGCCGCGCTGGTGGCCGCGCTGCGCGCCGAGGGCGTGCCCGCGGTGATCTCCGGCGCCGGCCCGACCGTGCTCGCGCTCACCGACGAGGCCGGGGTGGAGAAGGTCCTGGGCTTCGCCGGTGACCACGGCTCCGGCGGTCCGGTGTTCGCCGCTCACCGGCTGGAACTCGACCGGACCGGCGCCTCGGTGCTCCCGCTCGACGTCTGAGCACGCCGTCCGGGCCCGGCCGTCCGGACACGATTGGCAAGCGCAAGGCTGGGGAATGTCTGAGGGGGTCGGTAGTGTTAACCTCATTGCTGCACCAGGTGCCCTCCGGGGCTCGGTGCGCCGCGTCCCCATCCCAGCACTCCGCACCAGCGGAGTCCCGGCGATGCACGGGGCGACGATTCTCCGGGAGCCCACCGCAGCGCGTACGCAGCCTGCCTGCGCGACTTGCGGCCGCATCCCGAAGCCGTGACGGCACCTGACTCCCACCCGCGGCCTCCCACCTTGAGGCCAGGACGGGCGGAGCACGGGCCACCGTCACGCGACGGGGGCCCGGGATTCGCAGGCAGCGTGGGGGCACCTCCCGGCCGGAGGCCGGGGGGAGGGTCGTGACACGACCGTCCCGCCACGCCACTCAGCACCACCGTGCTTCTAGCACCGCACCTCGCAGCCCTCTCCCGACTGGCACCCAGCGCCATTCGGGGGATCACCGCCTCGGACCGACGCAGTCGAGCGTTGGTCAGGACAGCACAACCGGTCGCCGAGCCAGACAGGCCGACGTCCGCTCCAGGGAAGGACCCTTAGTGAGCGACACCACCGATCTGATGGGCGCGCGCCCGGACGCCGACGCGTCGGACGCCGCCGCCGCCCCCGCGGCCCCGGCGCGGCGCCGCCGTACCGCCGCCGCGGGCCTGGACGGCATGGTCCTGGCCGAGCTGCAGAAGCTCGCCGCGGACCTGGGCATCACCGGTACCGGACGCATGCGCAAGAGCCAGCTGATCGAGACCATCAAGGAGAAGAGCGGCGGCGACCCGCTGCTCGCCGGCGCCACCGCCGCTCCGGCCGCCAAGCGCGCCGCGAAGGCGGAGACCGCCGAGCCGGCCGAGAAGCCGGCCCGCCGGACCACCAAGGCCGCCGCCCGGGCCGAGGCCCCCGCCGCCGCCGAGGCGCAGGCCCAGATCGAGATCCCGGTTCAGGCCGCCGCCGAGACCGCCGCGCCCGCCCGTACCGAGCGCACCCGCCGCCGGGCCACCTCGGCCTCCGGCACGGCCGCGGCGGCGCCCGGGCCCCCGGG
>NZ_BAAAKJ010000016.1:24971-25423 GCF_039527695.1 Kitasatospora putterlickiae | reverse complement strand
CTCCGGCGCTCCGACCGCCGAGACCGCCGCCGAGGCGCCCGCCGCCGTGGTGACCGAGGCCAAGCCGGCCGAGGCCCGCACCGAGACCCGTACCGAGGGCGCCCGCGCCTTCGAGGGCCGCGAGGAGGGCCGCGAGACCCGTCGCGACCGCCGTGAGCGCCGGGAGCGCCGCGACGGCGGCGAGCGCGAAGGCCGCCAGGAGGCCGTCGAGGCCCCGGCCGGCCAGGACGCGGAGGGGCGCGAGTCGCGCCGCGACCGCCGCAACCGGCGCGACCGCGCCGAGCGCCAGCCCCAGCAGCAGGGCGCCCAGGGCGAGGGCCAGCAGGGCCGCCAGAGCGGCCAGCAGGCCCAGCCGCAGGTGCAGCAGCAGCCGGGCGGCGGCTTCCAGGACGACGTCCAGGAGCGGTTCCGCAGCGGCGACATCGCCATCGACCTCTACCGCCCGGTGGACT
>NZ_BAAAKJ010000016.1:22074-24926 GCF_039527695.1 Kitasatospora putterlickiae | reverse complement strand
ACCGCCGGGGCCGCGGCCGCCGCGAGGGCTTCGAGACCACCGGCACCGAGCCGCAGATCGGCGAGGACGACGTCCTGATCCCGGTCGCGGGCATCCTCGACATCCTCGACAACTACGCGTTCGTGCGCACCTCCGGCTACCTGCCGGGCCAGAACGACGTCTACGTCTCGCTCGCCCAGGTCCGCAAGAACGGCCTGCGCAAGGGCGACGCCATCACCGGCGCGGTGCGCCAGCCGCGTGACGGCGAGCGCCGCGAGAAGTTCAACGCCATGGTGCGGCTGGACTCGGTCAACGGCATGGACCCGGAGAGCGGCCGCGGCCGCCCCGAGTTCAACAAGCTGACCCCGCTCTACCCGCAGGAGCGGCTGCGCCTGGAGACCGACCCGGGCGTGCTGACCACCCGGATCATCGACCTGGTGTCGCCGATCGGCAAGGGCCAGCGCGGTCTGATCGTCGCGCCGCCGAAGACCGGCAAGACCATGGTGCTGCAGGCGGTCGCCAACGCGATCACCCACAACAACCCCGAGTGCCACCTGATGGTCGTCCTGGTCGACGAGCGTCCGGAAGAGGTCACCGACATGCAGCGGTCGGTGAAGGGCGAGGTCATCTCCTCGACCTTCGACCGCCCGGCGGAGGACCACACCACCGTCGCCGAGCTGGCCATCGAGCGCGCCAAGCGCCTGGTGGAGCTGGGCCACGACGTGGTCATCCTGCTGGACTCGATCACCCGTCTGGGCCGTGCCTACAACCTGGCGGCGCCGGCCTCCGGCCGCATCCTGTCCGGTGGTGTCGACTCGACCGCGCTGTACCCGCCGAAGAAGTTCTTCGGTGCCGCGCGCAACATCGAGAACGGCGGCTCGCTGACCATCCTGGCCACCGCGCTGGTCGAGACCGGCTCGCGGATGGACGAGGTGATCTTCGAGGAGTTCAAGGGCACCGGCAACATGGAGCTCAAGCTCGACCGGAAGCTCTCGGACAAGCGCATCTTCCCGGCCGTCGACGTGGACGCCTCCAGCACCCGCAAGGAGGAGATCCTGCTCGGCGGCGAGGAGCTCGCCATCGTCTGGAAGCTGCGCCGGGTGCTGCACGCGCTCGACTCGCAGCAGGCGATCGAGCTGCTGCTGGACAAGATGAAGCAGACCAAGAGCAACGCCGAGTTCCTGATGCAGATCGCCAAGACGACCCCCGGGTCGGGCGACTGACGGCGTAGGACGCGTTCGTAGGACGCGTTCAGGCACCGGGCCGGTTTGTTCCAGACTTGGGACGTCTTGAGGCCATTTCGGTGGCTTGTCCGATTTACTCTGGACCGTATGGCCGAACACAAGAGGGTCCCGAGCCGCCGCCGCAGGCTCCTGCGCGCGGCCGCGTGCGCCGTCGCCGCGCTCGTCGTGCTCGGCGCGGGCGCGGCCGGGTACGCCTACCTGCGGCTGGACGGCAACCTCAAGAGCGTCGACATCGACGCCCGGCTCGGCACCGCCCGGCCGCCGGCCGCCACCGACGGCTCCTTCAACCTGCTGGTGCTCGGCTCCGACTCGCGCTCCGGCGGCAACGCGGACCTGGCCGGCGGGGACACCGGCGGCACCGCCCGCTCGGACACCGCGATGGTGGTGCACGTCAGCCAGGACCACTCGCGCGCCGACGTGGTGTCCATCCCGCGCGACACCCTCGTCCCGCGCCCCGAGTGCACCGGCCCGCAGGGCAAGGCGGTGCCGGCCGCCAAGCGCGCGATGTTCAACAGCGCCTACGAGGCCGGCGGCGCGGCCTGCGCGGTCAAGACCGTGGAGCAGCTCAGCGGGCTGCGGATGGACCACTACGTCGAGGTGGACTTCAACGGCTTCGCCCGGCTGGTGGACGCGATAGGCGGGGCCACCGTGACCACCACGGTGGCCATCCACGACAAGGACAGCGGCCTGGACCTGCCGCCCGGCGAGCACCACCTGGACGGCCGGCAGGCGCTCGCCTTCGTCCGCACCCGGCACGGCGTCGGCGACGGCAGCGACCTCGGCCGGATCGAGCTGCAGAAGCAGATGGTCCGCTCGCTGCTCCAGCAGGTCCGCGGCGTCGGGCTGCTGGGCAACCCGGCCAAGCTCTGGTCGGTCGGCGACACCCTGACCCGCTCGATCACCACCGACTCGGCGCTCGCCTCGGTCAACGCGCTGGTCGGGCTGGCCCAGGAGCTCAAGGGCATCGGGCCGGACGGGCTCGCCATGGTCACCCTGCCCGTGACGGCGGCCCCGGGCGCCCCGGACCGGGTGGTCCAGCGGCAGCCCCAGGCGGACCAGCTCTGGGCGGCCCTGAAGGCCGACCGGCCGGTGCCGGAGGCGGTGGTGGCCGCCCAGCCGCGCAACCCCGCCCAGGCCACCCCCACGGCGCCCGCCACGGCCCCGGCGAAGGCGCCCGCGAAGCGCTCCTGAAGCACCTCGGAGGCGGCCCCGGGCGGCCCGGAATATCCGGCGGAGCCCCCCGGTTTGGGAAGAGGCGGCCGGTCCTGGCAGACTGGACCGTCGGTCCCGGTTCACGAGTGGCGTTCCAAGCCGCCGACCCGGTGCCCTCCCGAACACTAGGAGAACCCCTTGAAGCCCAACGTTCACCCCGAGTACGTGGTCACCCATGTGACCTGCACCTGCGGTGCCGAGTTCACCACCCGCTCGACCGAGACCAGTGGCGAGATCCGCGCCGAGGTCTGCTCGCAGTGCCACCCGTTCTACACCGGCAAGCAGAAGATCCTCGACACCGGTGGCCGCGTGGCCCGCTTCGAGGCCCGCTTCGGCAAGCAGCACAGCGCGAAGGCCTAGCGCTCCCTCGGCGCCGGTTCCCGGTGCCCCCGAACTCGTTTCCGGGGGTGCTTGGGG
>NZ_BAAAKJ010000016.1:0-22053 GCF_039527695.1 Kitasatospora putterlickiae | reverse complement strand
CGTCCCCCCGCACCTCCCCTCCGCGAACCCACCCCCCGCACGACGATCCCCCGGGAAGAAGGCCACCCCATGTTCGAGGCAGTCGAAGAGCTCCTCGTCGAGCACGCCGACCTCGAAGCGAGGCTGGCCGACCCGTCCGTCCACGCCGACCAGGCCAACGCCCGCAAGCTGGCCAAGCGGTACGCCGAACTGACCCCGATCACCCGCGTCTACCGCGCGTGGCGGCAGACCGGCGAGGACATCGAGGCCGCCCGCGAACTCGCCGCCGAGGACTCGGAGTTCCTCTCCGAGGTGAAGGACGGCGAGGCCCGCCGCGAGGAGCTGACCGAGGAACTGCGGCTGCTGCTCGTCCCGCGCGACCCGAGCGACGACAAGGACGTCATCCTGGAGATCAAGGCGGGCGAGGGCGGCGAGGAGTCCGCGCTGTTCGCCGGCGACCTGCTCCGGATGTACCTGCGGTTCGCCGAGCGGATCGGCTGGAAGACCGAGATCATCGACTCCAACGAGTCCGACCTCGGCGGCTACAAGGACGTCTCGGTGGCCGTGAAGACCAAGGGGAACGCCGAGCCCGGCCAGGGCGTCTGGGCGCGGCTGAAGTACGAGGGCGGCGTGCACCGCGTGCAGCGCGTCCCCGCCACCGAGTCGCAGGGCCGCATCCACACCTCCGCGGCGGGCGTGCTGGTCACCCCCGAGGCCGAGGAGGTCGAGGTCGAGATCCTCGCCAACGACCTGCGGATCGACGTGTACCGCTCCTCCGGCCCCGGCGGCCAGTCGGTGAACACCACCGACTCCGCGGTCCGGATCACCCACCTGCCGACCGGTATCGTGGCGTCCTGCCAGAACGAGAAGAGCCAGCTGCAGAACAAGGAGCAGGCGATGCGCATCCTGCGTTCGCGGCTGCTGGCCGCCGCGCAGGAGGAGGCCGAGCGGGAGGCCTCGGACGCGCGTCGCAGCCAGGTCCGCACGGTGGACCGTTCCGAGCGGATCCGGACGTACAACTACCCGGAGAACCGCATCTCGGACCACCGCACGGGCTTCAAGTCGTACAACCTGGACCAGGTGCTGGACGGCGACCTGAACGCGGTCATCCAGTCCTGCGTCGACGCGGACGCCGCGGCCAAGCTCGCCGCGGCCCAACAGAACTGACACCGGCGGCGAGCCCGACGTCGAGGCCGGAGAGCGGAAGCAAGAGGTCGTACGGATGAACCTGCTACTCGCGGAGGTGGCCCAGGCCACCCAGCGGTTGGCCGCGGCCGGCGTGCCGTCGCCGCGCTTCGACGCGGAGGAGCTCGCCGCCCACGTCCACAACGTCAAGCGCAGCCAGCTGCACACCGTCCAGGACGCCGACTTCGACGCCCGGTACTGGGAGGCCGTCGCCCGCCGGGAGGCCCGCGAGCCGCTCCAGCACATCACCGGCCGCGCCTTCTTCCGCTACCTCGAACTGGAGGTCGGGCCGGGCGTGTTCGTGCCCCGCCCGGAGACCGAGACGGTCGTCGAGTGGGCCATAGACGCGGTTCGCGAGATGGACGTCGCCGAGCCGCTGGTCGTCGACCTGTGCTCCGGCTCCGGCGCCATCGCGCTCGCCCTCGCCCAGGAGCTGCCGCGCTCCACCGTGCACGCCTTCGAGCTCGACGGGGGCGCGCTGCCGTACACCCGGCGCAACATCGAGGCCTCGCCCGACCGCGCCCGGGTCACCCTGCACGAGGGCGACGCCACCCGGGCCTTCGAGGACGACCGCGCCTGGGACGGCCGCTTCGACCTGGTCATCTCCAACCCGCCGTACATCCCGCTCACCGAGTGGGAGTACGTCGCGCCGGAGGCCCGCGACCACGACCCGCAGATGTCGCTGTTCTCCGGCGAGGACGGTCTGGACACCATCCGCGGCATCGAGCGGGTCGCCGCCCGCCTGCTGCGACCGGGCGGCGCCGTGGTGATCGAGCACGCCGACACCCAGGGCGGACAGGTCCCGTGGATCTTCAACGAGGAGGGCGGCTGGACCGACGCCGCCGACCACCGGGACCTCAACAACCGCCCCCGCTTCACCACGGCGCGCAAGGCGTCGCTGTGAACCACGCCATGAGCCCGTTCGGAAGGGGACCGCACCGATGAGCCGCCGCTACGACTGTGCCGACACCGGGGACCGCGCCACCGGCCTGCGCGAGGCCGCCTCGGCCATCCGCCGCGGCGAACTCGTCGTGCTGCCCACCGACACCCTGTACGGGGTCGGCGCGGACGCCTTCTCGCCGGAGGCCGTGGGCGCGCTGCTCGCCGCCAAGGGCCGCGGCCGCAACATGCCCTCGCCGGTCCTGGTCGGCTCGCCGACCACCCTGCACGGCCTGGTCACGGACTTCTCCGAGCAGGCCTGGGAGCTCGTCGACGCCTTCTGGCCGGGCGGGCTCACCCTGGTCGCCAAGCACCAGCCCTCGCTGCGCTGGGACCTCGGCGACACCCGGGGCACCGTCGCCGTCCGGATGCCGCTGCACCCGGTCGCCATCGAGCTGCTGAACGCCACCGGGCCGATGGCCGTCTCCAGCGCCAACCGGACCGGCGGCCCGTCCCCGGCCACCTGCGACGAGGCCCAGCAGCAGCTCGGCGACGCCATCTCGGTCTACCTGGACGGCGGCACCGCCGACCACGCGCAGGCCTCGTCGATCGTCGACGTCACCGGCAAGGTGCCGGTGCTGCTGAGGGCCGGCGCGATCTCCGCCGAGCAGCTGAGGGAGGTCGTCCCCGACCTGGAGGCCGGCAGTTGACGGCCGCCTCCCTCCATGCCGGGCCCGGCATATCGCCGTACCTGGCCGTGGGCCCCAGGCCGCTGGACCACTTCCGGATCCTCTACGTCTGCACCGGGAACATCTGCCGCTCGCCGATCGCCGAGCGGCTCACCCGGCGTGAGCTGGACACCCGTCTGAACCCCCGGGTGGCCGGGCGCATCCTGGTCGAGTCGGCCGGCACCTGGGGCCACGTCGGCGCGCCGATGGAGGAGCACGCCGCCACGGTGCTGGACGAGTACGGCGCCGACAGCGGCGGCTTCACCGGCCGCGAACTGCTGGACGAGTACGTGGTCGAGGCCGACCTGGTGCTCACCGCGACCCTGGACCACCGGGCCCAGGTCATCTCGATGGGCCACGAGGCGGGGCTGCGCACCTTCACGCTGAAGGAGTTCACCCGGCTGGTCCGCACGATCGACCCGGGCACCCTGCCGGACCCCCGGCGCGGCGCGGACGTCACCGAGCGCGCCCGCGCGCTGGTCCGCGCCGCCGCCGCGCTGCGCGGCTGGCTGCTGGCCGCCGACCCCGAGGCGGACGAACTGCACGACCCGTACGGCGCGCCGATCGGGATGTTCCGCAACTGCGGCGAGGAGATATTCCACGCCGTCGACCCGGTCGTCACCGCCCTCACCGGCCTCCAGGCCCTGCACTGAGACCCTCGGGCGCTCCGGCCCGGCGGGCGTCCTCGCGCCTCCCCTTCGACACCGGCGCGCCCACCCGGGCGGTCCCGCCTCGCGCCGCCGTGCCGGGGCGCGGGGGCGGTCCTACGCTGGAGAAATCCGACCCGACGCGCCCGGGAGCCCCGCCATGACCGTCACCGATGCAGCGACCGGCCCCGTCGAGACCACCGAGGCGCGCTCCGCGGCCCTCCACCGGGCCGATCCGCAGCTGGCCGACCTGCTGGCCGCCGAGGCCGAGCGCCGGGCCGAGACGGTCCAGCTGCTGGCCGGGGAGAACCTCACCGGCCCGGCCGTCCTGGCCGCCCTCACCGGCCCGCTGATCGACAAGTACGCCGAGGGCTACCCCGGCCGCCGCCACCACGCCGGCTGCGCGCTCGCCGACGCCGCCGAGCTGCTGGCGATCGACCGGGCCCGCGAGCTGTTCGCCGCCCCGCACGCCAACGTGCAGCCGCGCTCCGGCACCTCCGCGATGCTGGCCGCCTACGCCGCGCTGCTGCGGCCCGGTGACGTGGTGCTCGCGATGTCGCTGGAGCACGGCGGCCACCTCAGCTGCGGCTCGCGGGCCAACTTCTCCGGCCGCTGGTTCGACTTCGTCGGCTACGGGGTGCGCCGCGAGGACGGCCTGATCGACCTCGACCAGGTCCGCGAGCTGGCCCTGCGGTACCGCCCGAAGGCGATCGTGGCCGGTTCCATCTCCTATCCCCGGCACCCGGACTGGGCCGCCTTCCGGGAGATCGCCGACGAGACGGACGCCTACCTGGTGGCCGCCGCCGCGCAGACCACCGGCCTGATCGCGGCCGGCGTGGCGCCGTCCCCGGTGCCGTACGCGGACGTCACGGTGGCGGCCACCCACAAGCTGCTCCGCGGCCCGCGCGGGGGCCTGCTGCTGTGCACGGCGGAGCTGGCCGAGCGGGTCGACCGGGCGGTCTTCCCGTTCAGCCAGGGCGGCGCCGCGATGAACGAGGTGGCCGGCAAGGCCGTCGCGCTGGCCGAGGCCTCGACGCCCGCCTACCGCGCGTACGCGCACCGCACGGTGGCCGGCGCGCGGGTGCTCGCGGCGGGGCTCGCGCAGGCCGGCGCGCGTCCGCTGACCGGCGGGACCGACACCCACCTGGTGACCGCCGACGTCGGCCCGCTCGGGGTCAGCGGCGCCGAGGCGGAGCGCCGCTGCGCGGCCGCCGGGCTGCTGCTCGGCAAGTGCGCGCTGCCGTACGACGAGGCGCCGCCGTCCGAGGCCTCCGGGATCCGGCTGGGCACCGGCACGGTGACCTCGCAGGGCATGGGCGAGCCGGAGCTGGCGGAGATCGCCGGGCTGATCGGACGGCTGCTCGTGGACGGCACGAACGTCCGGGTGGCGGAAGGCGTCCGGCAGCGGGTCCGGGAGCTGGCGCGGGCGTTCGCCGGGCGCCGCTGACCGCCGATCCGAATCTCCTACCCGGTAGGGCGAACCGCGATGCGCGCCCCCGGCGTCGGACTCAATAAGGTGTGTGCCGTGGCGACGCACCTCGAACCCCGGACAGGCAGGGGAGTACCTTCGGTACCCACCCGTCGGACAGTGCTGCAGGAGGCCAGTGGTGCGTGAGTATCTGCTGGTGCTGTTCTGCACCGCGGCCGTCACCTACCTGCTGACCGGCCCGGTCCGGAAGTTCGCCATCGCGGCGGGGGCGATGCCCCCGGTCCGCGCCCGCGACGTCCACCGCGAGCCCACGCCGCGGCTCGGCGGCATCGCGATGTTCGGCGGACTCTGCGCGGGCATCCTGGTCGCCTCCCAGCTCGACAACCTGAGCAAGGTGTTCTCCCAGGGCACCGACATCCGGGCGCTGCTCTCCGGCGCTGGCATCATGTGGCTGCTCGGCGTGCTGGACGACAAGTGGGGCGTGGACGCCCTGGTGAAGCTCGGCGGCCAGATGATCGCCGCCGGTGTGATGGTCTGGCAGGGGGTCACGGTGATCACCCTGCCGGTGCCGGGTGTCGGACCGGTCGCGCTCAGCCCCACCCAGGGCATGGTCATCTCGGTGGTCATGGTCGTCGTCATGGTCAACGCGGTGAACTTCATCGACGGCCTGGACGGCCTGGCCGGCGGCATGGTCTGCATCGCCGCGATCGCCTTCTTCCTGTACTCCTACCGGCTCTGGTACGGCTACACGATCACCGACGCCGCCCCCGCCGTGCTGTTCAGCGTGCTGCTGATCGGCATGTGCCTGGGCTTCCTGGCGCACAACATGCACCCGGCCCGGATCTTCATGGGCGACTCCGGGTCGATGATGCTCGGCCTGATGCTGGCCGTCGCCGCGATCTCGATCACCGGCCGGGTCGACCCCGACCTCATCACCAGCGAGCTGGGTTCGCAGACCGCCACCGTGCACGCCCTGGTGCCGATCTACATCCCGCTGCTGCTGCCGCTGACGGTCATCGCGCTGCCGCTGGCGGACCTGCTGCTCGCGGTGGTCCGCCGCACCTGGGCGGGCCAGTCCCCGTTCGCCGCCGACAAGCGGCACCTGCACCACCGACTGCTCCAGGTCGGCCACTCGCACAGCCGCGCCGTACTGATCATGTACTTCTGGGCCGCGCTGATCGCCTTCGGGACCGTCGCCTTCTCGGTCACCAACACCGGCCGAACCGTCGTCCTCACGCTGGCCGGGCTCTGCCTGGTCGGCCTGGTGGTGCTGCTCACGCCGCGGTTCCGGCCGCGGGCCCCGCGCGCGGTGCAGGCCTTCGTGCCGCCGCGCTACCGCCGCCGTCCGGTGGCCAGGCCCGCCGCCCCGGTCACGCCGGGCGAGGAGATCACCGCCGAGTCGGCCGGGAGCGCGGCCCCGGAACCGATGGCCGAGCTGTCGGCCGAGGACAAGCGGCTGCTCGGCGGGGTGGCGAAGGGGTCGTCGGCGATCACCGGCCGCGGCCACGGCAACGGCCGGGGCCGCTAGCGGGGGTGATGATCCGTCAATCGCCATCACCCGTTCGGCGGCACTCTTGGGCCGTTGGTGTGACAGGTGCCACACATTCATGGTAAAGCTCTCATCAAATAGTTTGTGATACCGTTCACGAGTACCGAGAACACGCCGAAAGACCTGACAGGTGGATGACTTCCGTCCCTGGTGGGTCTCCCTCGACGGGCTCGCCGTCGAGCGGCCGGCCCGCGGTGGTTCCGGTCCGGTGTCACCCACCGCTTTCCCGCCCGTCCCCCCGCCACATCGACATGCCGCCGGAGTTGCCGACATGCCGTCCAACGACGCCCGGATCCTCCGAGGCGCCGCGATCCCCACTGCGGCCGCCGGAGTCATCGCGATGGCGATCTCCTTCGCCGTCGCCGGGGGCAAGGGCCTGCTCGGCGCGCTCTTCGGCGCCCTTCTGGTGATGGCCTTCTTCACCTTCGGGCAGGTCGCCCTCGATCGGCTGACCAGGTCCAACCCCCAGATCATGATGGCCGCCGCGCTTCTGGTGTACACGACCCAGATCCTGCTGGTCGGCATCGTGCTGGCGGTCTTCAAGAACACCGAACTCTTCAGCCGGCAGGCCTTCGCCTTCACGCTGCTGGGCTGCGCGCTGATCTGGACCGGGTTCCAGGTGCGCGGCGCGCTGAAGGCCAAGACCTTCTACGTCGACCCCGAAGCCTCTGAAAAGAAGGCCGACAAGCCGTCCGACAAGGGGCGTCAACAGTGATGACGCCCCACTGTCCCCCCAACGAGGGGGGCGGTGTTTATGCCGCGCTGACGGGCTGCTATCGTCCGTCGCAACAACGGAGTACGGGAAGAGGCCTGGTCTGTCCGCACGGCGGACCGATCGCCCCCCGGATCCGCGCAGTCTTCGATGATCCCGCTTCGGTGCAGCGCACTGGCGCGCGGGGTCGGCGAGAAATCCATCAAGTTCCAGTGCCGCTCCGTGGTCGCAGGCCACGCCGACACAGCGAGGTTGCCGTAACCATGCGTCACGACGAAGGAGTCCGTGGTGAGTGCTGAACTCACGTCCCTCGCCTCAGGCGGTTGCCACTTCGGGGACGCTGGCTGCGGCTTCCCGGCCCCGGGCCTGAACGAGTTCCAGTTCGAGCCGATTTTCACGATCGGCAGCTTCGAGTTCAACAAGCCGATGCTGCTCTCGATCATCGTTGCCGCGCTGGTCGTCGTGTTCTTCTGGGCCGCTTTCGCCAAGCCGAAGCTGGTCCCGGGCAAGCTGCAGCTGGTCGGTGAGATCGGCTACGACTTCGTCAAGCGCTCCATCGTGCTGGAGACCATCGGCAAAAAGGGCGAGAAGTACGTCCCGATGCTGGTCTCGATGTTCTTCTTCGTGTGGCTGCTGAACATCATGTCGGTCATCCCGTTCGCCCAGTTCCCGGTGACGGCGGCGATCGCGTTCCCGGCCGGCCTGGCCGCGGTCGTGTGGATCACCTACATGACGCTGACCTTCAAGAAGCACGGCTTCGTCGGTGGTCTGAAGAACCTCTGCTGGCCCTCGGGCATCCCCGGCTGGGTCATGTTCATCCTGGTGCCGATCGAGTTCTTCTCGAACATCTTCGTGCGCCCCTTCACGCTCGCGGTCCGAGCCTTCGCGAACATGTTCGCCGGCCACCTGCTGATCGTGATGTTCTCCATCGCCTCCTGGTACCTGCTCAGCCCGACCCTGGGCGCGCTGTACGGCTCGGCCTCGTTCATCGTCGCCGTCGGCCTGACCGCCTTCGAGCTGCTGGTCCAGTTCCTGCAGGCCTACATCTTCGTGATGCTGGCCAGCAGCTACATCGCCGGTGCCCTGGAAGAGGCGCACTGAGCCAGGGGCCGCCGCGGCCCTCTTGAACCACCCCAGGAACGCCCGGTGGCCAATCACCACCGGTTCACCATCCCCGCAAAGGACACATTGCAATGAGCATGCTCGCTGAGGTCGGCGTCTACGGTTCCGTCGCTTCCATCGGCTACGGCCTCGCCGCGATCGGCCCCGGCATCGGCGTCGGTCTCATCTTCGGTAACGGTGTCCAGGCCATGGCCCGTCAGCCCGAGGCCGCCGGCCTGATCCGTTCCAACATGTTCATCGGCTTCGCGCTGACCGAGGCGCTCGCCCTCATCGGCATCGTCATGCCGTTCGTCTTCGGCCAGGGCCCCAAGTAATTCCCGCCGTAGACCCTTCGAGGAAGGTCCAGATATGAGCATCGCGGCTCAGCTCGCGGAGGAGGGGGAGATCATGAACCCCCTGCTGCCCGCATGGCCCGAGATCATCATCGGCCTGCTCTGCTTCTTCATCGTCTTCGGGATCCTCGGCAAGAAGCTCCTCCCCAGCATCGAGAAGGTGCTGTCGGAGCGCCGGGACGCCATCGAGGGCGGCATGGAGCGTGCCGAGGCCGCGCAGGCCGAGGCCCAGGCCACGCTTGAGCAGTACCGTGCCGAGCTCGCCGAGGCGCGTCACGAGGCTGCTCGCATCATCGAGCAGGCTCGCGAGCAGGGCGCCGCCCAGCTCACCGAGATGCGCGAGGAGGGCCAGCGCCAGCGCGAGGCCATCGTCGCCGCCGGCCACGCCCAGATCGAGGCCGACAAGAAGCAGGCGACCGCCGCCCTGCGCCAGGACGTGGGCTCGCTGGCCACCCAGCTGGCGTCCCGCATCGTGGGTGAGTCCCTTGAGGACCACGCGCGGCAGAGCGGGGTCGTGGACCGCTTCCTGGACGAGCTGGAGGCCAAGGCCACCGCTGCTCAGGGTGCGGCCAAGTGATCGGCGCCAGCCGCGAGGCCCTCGCCGCCGGGCGGCAGAACCTGGAGAGCCTGACCGACTCCACCTCGGTGGACGCGGCCAAGCTCGCCGAGGAGCTCACCGCCGTCACGGCCCTGCTGGACCGTGAGGTGTCGCTCCGCCGCGTGCTGACCGACCCGTCGCGGTCGGGCCAGGACAAGGCTCAGCTGGCCTCCTCGCTGCTGGGCGGCCAGGTCTCCGGCGCGACGCTCGACCTGGTCTCCGGCCTGGTCCGGTCCCGCTGGTCGGGTGCCCGCGACCTGGTCGACGCCACGGAGCAGCTGGCCGCGTACGCCGAGGTCATCGCCGCCGACAAGGCCGGTGCCCTGGACGGCGTCGAGGACGAGCTCTTCCGGTTCGGCCGGGTGGTGAGCGGCTCGCACGAGCTGCGCTCCGCGCTGACCGAGCCCAAGGCCGGCGCCGTCGCCAAGGCGGCCCTGATCAAGAAGCTGCTCGGCGGCCGCGCCCACGCGGGCACCGTGCGACTCGTCACCAGCCTGGTCAACAACCCGCGTGGCCGTAGCCTGGAGCAGGGGCTGGAGTCCTACTCCAAGCTCGCCGCCGCCCGGCGGGACCGTGTGGTGGCCCAGGTCGCCACGGCTCTTCCGCTGTCGGACGGCCAGAAGGAGCGCCTGTCGGGTGCTCTCGGCCGGCTGTACGGCCGCCAGGTCCACCTGAACATCGACGTCGACCCCGAGGTCGTCGGCGGTATCCGGGTGCAGATCGGTGACGAGATCATCGACGGCACGGTGTCGAGCCGCCTTGAGGGCGCTCGTCAGTCGCTCGAAGGCTGAGCACCAAGCAGCACATCCGACCCTCGGTCGGGAAACCGGCTCCACCGGAGTCGGGAAAACGTACGGCCGGTTCATACGACCCGGCCGAGAGTCGAGTACTTGCGGCCCTCAATGGCGGGCCGAGGATCGCAAACTAGGAGAGCAGGGAAGCCTGATGGCGGAGCTTACGATCCGTCCGGAGGAGATCCGGGACGCGCTGGCCGACTTTGTCCAGTCGTACCAGCCGGACGCCGCCTCTGTGGAAGAGGTCGGCACGGTCACTGACGCGGCGGACGGCATCGCCCATGTCGAGGGTCTGCCCTCGGTCATGGCGAACGAGCTGCTGAAGTTCGAGGACGGCACGCTGGGCCTCGCGCTGAACCTCGACACCCGCGAGATCGGTGTCGTCGTCCTCGGTGAGTTCGGCGGCATCGAAGAGGGCCAGACGGTGCGCCGCACCGGCGAGGTCCTCTCCGTTCCGGTCGGCGACGGCTACCTCGGCCGCGTCGTGGACCCGCTGGGCAACCCGATCGACGGCCTGGGCGACATCGCCTCGACCGGCCGCCGCGCGCTGGAGCTCCAGGCTCCGGGCGTCATGGCCCGCAAGTCGGTCAAGCAGCCGCTGCAGACCGGTATCAAGGCCATCGACGCGATGACCCCGATCGGCCGCGGCCAGCGTCAGCTGATCATCGGCGACCGCCAGACCGGCAAGACCGCGGTGGCCGTCGACACGATCATCAACCAGCGTGACAACTGGCGCTCGGGCGACCCGGAGAAGCAGGTCCGCTGCATCTACGTCGCCGTGGGCCAGAAGGGCTCCACCATCGCGTCCGTCCGCGGCGCCCTGGAGGAGGCCGGCGCGCTGGAGTACACCACCATCGTGGCCGCTCCCGCCTCCGACCCGGCCGGCTTCAAGTACCTCGCCCCGTACACCGGCTCGGCCATCGGCCAGGAGTGGATGTACGACGGCAAGCACGTCCTGATCATCTTCGACGACCTGTCGAAGCAGGCCGAGGCCTACCGCTCCGTCTCCCTGCTGCTGCGCCGCCCGCCGGGCCGCGAGGCCTACCCGGGTGACGTCTTCTACCTGCACTCCCGCCTGCTGGAGCGCTGCGCCAAGCTGAACGACGCCCTGGGCGGCGGCTCGATGACCGGTCTGCCGATCATCGAGACCAAGGCCAACGACGTCTCGGCGTACATCCCGACCAACGTCATCTCCATCACCGACGGCCAGTGCTTCCTGGAGTCCGACCTGTTCAACGCCGGCATCCGCCCGGCCGTGAACGTCGGTATCTCGGTCTCCCGCGTCGGTGGCTCCGCCCAGATCAAGGCCATGCGCTCGGTCGCCGGCCGTCTGCGCCTGGACCTCGCCCAGTACCGTGAGCTGGAGGCGTTCGCCGCCTTCGGTTCCGACCTGGACGCGGCCTCCAAGGCCCAGCTGGAGCGCGGTGCGCGCATGGTCGAGCTGCTGAAGCAGGGCCAGTACCAGCCGTTCCCGGTCGAGGAGCAGGTCGTCTCCATCTGGGCCGGCACCAACGGCAAGCTGGACGACGTCCCGGTCGCCGAGATCCGCCGCTTCGAGCGCGAGTTCCTGGACTACGTCCGCCTGCAGCACAAGGACCTGCTCGCCGGCATCGTCGAGACCGGTCTGCTGGCCGACGGCACCATCGACGCCCTGACGAAGGCCATCGAGTCCTTCAAGGCGGGTTACCAGACCGCTGACGGCAAGCTGCTCTCCGAGCAGGCCTGAGTCCGGTAGCGAGGGAAAGGACGTAACGACCCATGGGAGCACAGCTTCGGGTCTACAAGCGCCGGATCCGCTCTGTCACCGCGACGAAGAAGATCACCAAGGCGATGGAGATGATCTCCGCGTCGCGCATCGTCAAGGCGCAGCGCGCGGTGGCCGCCTCCACTCCGTACGCCGATGAGCTCACCCGGGCGGTGACGGCGGTGGCCACCCGGTCCAACGCCAAGCACCCGCTCACCACCGAGAACCCGGGCGCCTCGCGCGCCGCGGTCCTGCTGATCACGGCGGACCGCGGTCTGGCGGGCGGCTACTCGACCAACGCCATCAAGGCCGCGCTGACGCTCTCCGAGCGCCTGCGCGCCGAGGGCAAGGACGTGGTGACGTACATCGTCGGCCGCAAGGGCGTCTCGTACTACGGCTTCCGCAACCTCACGGTCGCGGGCTCGTGGACGGGCTTCTCCGACAAGCCGACCTACGGCGACGCGAAGACGGTGGCGTCCGAGCTGATCGAGGCCTTCACGGCGGAGACCGGCGGTGTGGACGAACTGCACCTGATCTCGACCGAGTTCGTGTCCATGCTGACGCAGAACGCGGTCGAGGCCCGGCTGCTGCCGCTGAAGCTGGACGAGGTCCAGCTCAGCGACCAGAAGCCGGCCAAGGCGGAGATCTTCCCGCTGTACGACTTCGAACCGTCGGCGGAGGGCGTCCTGGACGCGCTGCTGCCGCGGTACGTCGAGAGCCGGATCTACAACGCGCTGCTGCAGTCGGCCGCTTCCGAGCACGCCGCCCGCCGCCGCGCCATGAAGAGCGCGACGGACAACGCCGGCGAGCTCATCAAGTCGCTCACGCGGCTTGCCAACTCGGCCCGTCAGGCCGAGATCACCCAGGAAATCAGCGAGATCGTCGGTGGCGCGAACGCCCTGGCCGACGCTAGCGCGGGGAGCGAATGAGTATGACCACCACTGTTGAGCCGACCACGGCGACGGGCCGCGTCGCGCGGGTCATCGGCCCGGTCGTCGACGTGGAGTTCCCCGTCGACGCGATTCCGGACATGTTCAACGCCCTGCACGTCGAGGTGGACAACCCCGACGGCACGGGCAAGAAGACCCTCACCCTTGAGGTCGCCCAGCACCTCGGCGACGGCCTGGTCCGCGGCATCTCGATGCAGCCGACCGACGGCCTGGTCCGTGGCTCGCAGGTCACCGACACCGGCAGCGCCATCTCGGTGCCGGTCGGCCAGATCACCAAGGGCAAGGTGTTCAACGCCCTCGGTGAGGTGCTGAACGTCGACAAGGGCGAGTTCGAGTCGCAGGTCGAGGTCCGCTGGCCGATCCACCGCAAGGCCCCGGAGTTCAAGGACCTCGAGTCCAAGACCGAGATGTTCGAGACCGGCATCAAGGTCATCGACCTGCTCACCCCGTACGTCACCGGTGGCAAGATCGGTCTGTTCGGTGGTGCCGGTGTCGGCAAGACCGTTCTGATCCAGGAGATGATCTACCGCGTCGCCGAGAACTTCGGTGGTGTGTCGGTGTTCGCCGGCGTCGGCGAGCGCACCCGTGAGGGCAACGACCTCATCGACGAGATGGTCGACTCGGGCGTTCTGGACAAGACCGCGCTGGTCTTCGGCCAGATGGACGAGCCGCCGGGCACCCGTCTGCGCGTCGCGCTCTCCGCGCTGACCATGGCGGAGTACTTCCGTGACGTCGAGAAGCAGGACGTGCTCCTCTTCATCGACAACATCTTCCGGTTCACCCAGGCCGGTTCCGAGGTGTCGACCCTGCTCGGCCGCATGCCCTCCGCGGTGGGCTACCAGCCGAACCTGGCCGACGAGATGGGCCTCCTGCAGGAGCGCATCACCTCGACCCGCGGTCACTCGATCACCTCGATGCAGGCGATCTACGTCCCCGCGGACGACCTGACCGACCCGGCCCCGGCCACCACCTTCGCCCACCTGGACGCGACCACCGTTCTGTCGCGTCCGATCTCGGAGAAGGGCATCTACCCGGCCGTCGACCCGCTGGACTCCACGTCCCGCATCCTCGACCCGCGGTACATCGCGCAGACCCACTACGACACGGCCATCCGTATCAAGGGGATCCTGCAGAAGTACAAGGACCTCCAGGACATCATCGCGATCCTCGGTATCGACGAGCTGTCCGAGGAGGACAAGGTCACGGTCCACCGTGCCCGCCGCATCGAGCGCTTCCTCTCGCAGAACACCTACGTGGCGAAGCAGTTCACCGGTGTCGAGGGCTCGACCGTCCCGCTGTCGGAGACCATCGAGGCCTTCAACTCGATCGCGGACGGCAAGTACGACTCCATTCCGGAGCAGGCCTTCTTCATGTGCGGTGGCATCGAGGACCTCGAGCGCAACGCCGCCGAGCTGGCGAAGAAGTAGTCGCGGCCGGTAGCGGCCGAGCGTGACCGCGAGGGGTGGGCCCCAGCCCTGGGACCCACCCCTCGCGCCGCATCGGCTGTGATTCCGGTCAAATCCGTGCCGCCGGTTTCATGCCGGGGGCGCGGGCCCGTTATTCTTACCGAAACTCCCGAGTAATCGGGCGTTGCATGAGCCTAGGAGCCCACGTTGGCTGAGCTGCACGTCGAGCTGGTCGCAGCCGACCGCAAGGTGTGGTCCGGTGCGGCCACCATCGTCGTCGCCCGTACGGCCTCCGGTGACACCGGCATCATGCCGGGTCACACCCCGGTGCTGAGCGTGCTGGAGACCGGTCCGGTCACCATCCGCACCACGGACGGCGGCACCGTGATCGCCGCGGTGCACGGCGGCTTCATCTCCTTCGCCGACAACAAGCTGTCTCTGCTCGCGGAGATCGCCGAGCTGGCGGACGAGATCGACGTCGCGCGCGCCGAGCGCGCACTGGAGAAGGCCAAGTCCGACCTGGACGCGCACGCCGAGCGGCGCGCCGAGGTCCGGCTGTTCGCGGCGCGCGGCCTCAAGGCCCACGCCTGAGTGTGCCGGACCCCGCCTGAGCGGGGTCGACCGACGGTCCCGGGGACGCGTGAGCGTGACCCCGGGACTGTCGTCTCAGTTGGTAGGTCAACGCGGTCGTTGGTACGACCGACACGGGGAACGCGGGTAGCGAGGAGGTAGGTGAGCATGGTCCTCGCCCTTGTGGTGTGTGCGGCGGTCGTGGCGCTCGGTGTGATCGGGTTGGTCGCGTTCGCGGTACGCCGCCGTGTGATCCAGCGGGTCGGTGGCACGTTCGACTGCAGCTACCGGCTCAAAATGCCGGCCGACGCCTCGACGCAGCCCGACCTCGACGAGAACGGCCAACCCACCCCGGCCCCGGTCCCGCAGACCGATGGCAAGGGGTGGGTTTTTGGTATCGGCCGGTACAGCGGCGATTCCATCGAGTGGTTCCGGGTCTTCTCGTACGCCCCGCGCCCGCGCAAGGTGCTGCCGCGCCGGGAGATCGAGGTGCTCGGCCGGCGCTACCCGGAGGGGCAGGAGGAGCTGGCCCTGCTCTCCGGCTCGGTGGTGCTGCGCTGCCTGCACAACGGCGCCCCGCTGGAGCTGGCGATGAGCGAGGACGCGCTCACCGGCTTCCTCGCCTGGCTGGAGGCCGCCCCGCCCGGCCAGCGGGTGAACGTCGCCTGACGTGCCCCGCTAGGCTGGCCGCATGGTCAATCTGACGCGCATCTACACCCGTACCGGCGACGACGGCACCACCGCGCTGGGCGACATGAGCCGCACGACCAAGACCGATCCGCGGCTGGTCGCGTACGCGGACACCAACGAGGCCAACGCCGCGATCGGCGTGGCGATCGCGGCGGGGGCGCTGCCCGAGGACGTCGCCGCCGTGCTGACCCGGGTGCAGAACGACCTCTTCGACGTCGGCGCCGACCTGGCCACCCCGGTGGTGGAGGGCTTGACGTACCCGCCGCTGCGGGTCGAGCAGTCCTACATCGACAGGCTTGAGGCGGACTGCGACCACTACCTGGAGGCGCTGGAGAAGCTCCGCAGCTTCATCCTGCCCGGCGGCACCCCCGGCGCCGCCTACCTGCACCTGGCCTGCACGGTGGTGCGCCGGGCCGAGCGGGCCACCTGGGCGGCGATCGACACGCACGGGGACACCGTCAACCCGCTGACCGCCAAGTACCTCAACCGGCTGTCGGACCTGCTGTTCATCCTCGCCCGGTCGGCCAACAAGGAGCGCGGCGACGTGCTCTGGGTGCCGGGCGAGAACCGCTGAGTCAGCGGTCCGCCCGCTCGGGGATCTTCCAGCCGACGATCCGGCCGTCCTCGACGACGGCGCCGGCCGGCGGCCGCTTCGGCCAGAGGGTGTAGCTGACGGCGATCGCGGTGTTCACCGCCGCGGCGATGCCCAGCTTCCAGTACCACTGGTCGAAGACCTCGGTGCCGGAGGCGTCGGTGAACAGCTTCAGCGCGCTGATCAGGGTGACGGTGATCGCCGCCGAGACCAGCGTGCGCCGGCAGACCACCCACTCGTGGCGGCTGCGCTCGGCGCCGTACTTGGGCGCGGGCAGCGGCTTGGGCCCGCCCGCGAAGTGGTGCAGGAAGCGCGCGTCGGCCCAGCGGACCACCGACGGACCGAAGCCGACCGAGAAGCCCAGGTAGCTCGCGGCCAGCGCGTGCGTCCAGGAGGCGGTGGCCCCGCCGCGCAGGTCGAGGAAGGTGAGCAGGAAGAGCACCAGGTCGGTCACGGGCAGCCCGGCCAGCAGAACGGTGCTCGTCCTGCGCCACCGCAGCAGGTAGCGGGTGGCGAGGCCCAGCGCGAGGACCACCCAGAAGGCGGCCTCGGCGGCGACGATCAGGGTGACGATCATGGTCTCCTCCGGGATCGGGTGACGCTTCCAGGCTCCCGGAGCGCCCCCGCGCGCGCGTCGTCACCGGGGACGGACCCGGGCTGCACCTTTCGATGTACGGGCGCTCCTCCTGGTACCGGACCCGTCGGCCCGCCGGGAATGATCTGATGGGGGAGTGCGCAGACCGACACCCACCCCACGGCAGGTCGACGCGGGAATCGCGCTCGCCGGTCTGCTCGGCGGGCTGCTGCTGATCGCCTTCCAGGTGTACGACCACTCCTCGGCCATCCCGCGCTGGCAGGTGCTGCCGGCCCTGCTGGCGATGGCGGCCCTGGAGCTCGTCCGGCGGACCAGGCCGATCCTGGTCGCGGTGCTCGGCGGGCTGGTCTTCGCCGGGAGCATCTTCTCCGGCGCGCTGCTGGCGACCACCATGATGTACACCGACCTGCTCTACGCGGCGGTGGTGTACGGCCCCCGCCGGATGTCGCCGGTCCTGCACGCCAGCGGCACCGCCTCGGTGCTGGTGCTGACCACCCTGACGCTGGTGTACGACGATCCGGCGACGGCCGTCACGGTGGCCGTGATCACCGTGCTGATCTTCCTGGGCCCGCTGTGGACCGCCGACATCGTGCGCAAGCACCGGCAGGAGGCGGAGACCCAGCGGCTGCGGGCGGAGCAGACCGCGCTGCTCTCGGAGATGGACCGGCGCGAGGCGGTCGTCGCCGAACGCGCGCGGATGGCCCGCGAGTTGCACGACGTGGTGGCCAACCACCTGTCGGCGATCGCGATCCACGCGACCGGCGCGCAGTCGGTGGCGCGGCGTCAGCACCGCGCGGCGGACGATCCGGTGCTGGAGGTGCTCGGGGTGATCCGGGAGAACAGCGTCCAGGGATTGGCCGAAATGCGCCGCATCGTCGGGCTGCTGCGCGACAGCGGCGGGGGCGAGGCCGACGAGTCCTACGCCGCCCCGGACCTCTCGGCGGTGGACGCGCTGCTCGCCAAGGCGCGGGCGGCCGGGCAGGACGTCGGGCTGGGCTTCGAGCTGACCGAGCGGGGCGAGCGCGGCGAACTGCCGGTGCCGGTGCAGCTGGCCGCGTACCGGATCGTGCAGGAGTCGCTGACCAACGCGCTCAAGCACGCGGGTCCGGGGGAGGTGCGGGTACTGCTGGACTTCCGCCCCGAGGAGCTGCGGATCGCGGTGGACAGCCCGTACCGCCAGGGGGCGGGGCAGGCGCTGCCGGGCGCCCGGGCCGGGCTGGTCGGGATGGCGGAGCGGGCCTCGCTGCTGGGCGGCGGCTTCGAGGCCGGGCCGCGCGACGGCCACTGGAGCGTGCGCGCGGTGCTGCCGCGCGCGATGTCGACGGAGGAAGGAACGGAACGGGCATGACGATCCGGGTGGTGGTCGCGGAGGACCAGGGGGCGGTCCGGGCGGCGCTGGTGATGATCCTGCGGGCCGAGCCCGACCTGGAGGTGGTCGGGCAGGCGGCGGACGGCGAGGAGGCCGTTCGGCTGGCCCTGGAGCTGCGGCCGGACGTCGTCCTGATGGACGTGCAGATGCCGCGCCTGGACGGCGTCTCGGCGACCCGCCAGGTGGTGGCGGCCGGGGCGGCGCAGGTCCTGGTGCTGACCACCTTCGACCTGGACGAGTACGTCTACGGCGCGCTGCGGGCCGGGGCGGCCGGGTTCCTGCTGAAGGACCTGGAGGCGGACGCCCTGGTCGAGGGCATCCGCACGGTGGCCCGTGGGGACGGCATGCTGGCGCCCTCGGTGACCCGGCGGCTGATCGGCACCTTCGCCCGCCCGGACCGGGCGGTGGGGCCGGAGGTGCGGGCGGCGGTGGAGGGGCTGACGCCGCGCGAGCGGGAGGTGCTGGCCTGCATCGGCGCCGGCCTGTCGAACGGTGAGATCGCCGGGCGGCTGGAGATGGCGGAGGCGACCACCAAGACGCACGTCAGCCGGATCCTGGCGAAGCTGCGGCTGCGCAGCCGGGTGCAGGCGGCGATCCTCGCCCAGGACCTCGGGCTGATGATCTGATCGACCGATTTGCTCAGGTGACCAGGTCGGTTGCAGATCACACCTTCGGATGGCACCACGGGCCCCGATCGGGCACTAAAGTCCGGCCCATGAGCGATGCGGCTCGGTGGGCGACCCCTGCCTTGAGCCGCCTTCAGGGCCCGTCCGGCAGGGCGGCGACGGTATCGGGAGACCAGCCATGAGCAGTGCGTCCAGCAAGCAGATCGCGGTGATCGGTGCCGGCCTGATGGGCGCCGGCATCGCCCAGGTCTCCGCCCAGGCCGGGCACCCGGTGGTCCTGCGCGACGTCACCGAGGAGGCGCTGCGGCGCGGCCTCGACGGGATCCGCGCCTCGTACGACAAGTTCGTCTCCAAGGGGAGGCTCACCGCCGAGGACGCCGAGGCGGCGCTCGCGCGGATCACCACCACCACCGACCTGGGCGCGGTCGCCGAGGCCGACATCGTGGTCGAGGCCGTCTTCGAGCAGCTGGACGTCAAGGAGGGCGTCTTCAAGGAGCTCGACAAGCTCGCCAAGGACGGCGCGGTGCTCGCCTCCAACACCTCCGCCATCCCGATCACCCGGATCGCCGCCGTCACCGCGCGCCCCGAGTCGGTCGTCGGCGTGCACTTCTTCTCGCCGGTGCCGCTGATGAAGCTGGTCGAGCTGATCCGCGGCTACAAGACCAGTGACGAGACGCTGGCCACCGCCCGCGCCTTCGCCGAGGGCGTCGGCAAGGAGGTCGTGGTGGTCAACCGCGACGTGGCCGGCTTCGTCACCACCCGTCTGATCACCGCGCTGGTCGTCGAGGCCGCCAAGCTCTACGAGTCGGGCGTGGCCACCGCCGAGGACATCGACACCGCCTGCCGCCTCGGCTTCGGCCACCCGATGGGCCCGCTGGAGACCGCCGACCTGACCGGCGTGGACATCCTGCTGCACGCCGCGCGGAACATCTACGGCGAGACCCAGGACGAGAAGTTCGCCGCCCCGGAGATCATGGCCCGGATGGTCACCGCCGGTGACCTCGGCCGCAAGAGCGGCCGCGGCTTCTACCCGTACCCGGGCAAGTGACCCCGCGCCGCTGAGGCGGTGAACGGGCGGGCCGGGCACGCGTCCGCGGTGCGGCCCGCCCTTTCCGGGGCGGGTGAGTTTCCTCACGCCGGGTGCCCGGACGGGTGATTTGGGCGGTAATCGAGCGTAGGTGTGGAGAGTTCCTGCGTATATTCCCTCGGACGAGTGAAGTTGCTTCAGATCCGGCCGCTACCAGCAACCCAGTGGGCCGGCCCACCGTCAGATGGGATGACGGGGAACCCGGGATTCCGGCCGGATCCGGTGCGTGGGGCCGCGGGCCCGCCCGGTGCCCGGACCGCCCCCACCGCCCTTCCGACACCGGCACACCAGCCACCGGCACACCAGCCACCCGCACACCCCTACCCCAGGCCCGCCCACGCGGAGGAGGAGAGCATGCGCATCACCGGCGACCACGCGGCGCTGGCCATCGAAGGCCGCCTCGACGTGCGCACCGCCGCCGACGCGCGGTCCCGGCTGCACCAGGCCGTCGACGGCGGCCTCGGCGACCTCGTCCTCGACCTCGCCCGCCTGGAGTTCTGGGACGCCACCGGCCTGGGCGTGATCATGGGCACCCACCGCCGGGCCGGCCGGATCGGCCGCCGCCTGGTGCTCCGCTCCGTCCCCGCGCAGCTCCAGCGCCTGCTGGTGGCCACCCGGCTGCACCGCATCCTCGCCGTCGAAGGCGTCACCGCCGACCCCCGGGGCGCCACCCTCCCGGCCCTCTGACCGGCCACCGACCGCCCGCGCGGTACGGCGCTGCGCGAGTGGGCACGGATGTGCGAGAGTCTGGCGTCAGGACACGGCCCGGACGGCCCGGCCTCGCCGGGGTGTCGGCCGGTACGGGTTGACGGCGCGAGCGTGGGGCGGAGCAGAACGTGGCACAGCCAACCGGTGACTTCCGGCAGGAGTCCGTGCGCACCCGGAGCGGTGAACTGGTCTCCGGGGGACTGCTGGTGACCATCGGCGGCCCCGAGGGCTCCGAGGTGCGCCCCTGCCCCGAGGAGTGGCGCCCCCGGCCCCGCCGGGTCGGACCCGGCGCGCCCGCGCGCGGCCAGGCCGGCGACTCCGGCCGCCAGGTCGGCCCGCTCGCCCTCGGCGCCGGACCCGCCGACCTGCCGCTGCTCGACCGCGAGGCCGACATCGCCCAGCTGCTCGCCCTGCTCGCCGAAGGCCGCTCGATACGCCTGGTCGGCCAGGCCGGCTCCGGCCGCAGCGCCCTGCTGTCCGCCGTCGCCGAGGCGGCCGGTGACCTCGCCCCCGGCGGCGTGGTCCGGCTCTGCGGCCACCGCCGCACCGCCGCCGACCTGCTCCAGGACCTCTTCGCGGCCACCCACCACGCCCCCGGCTACCGCCCCGACCCGGGCCGGCTGGTCGAACACCTCTCCCGGGTCAGCGCGATCGTCGTCATCGACGAGGTCGCGCCCGTCGGCGCCGAACTGGAGGCGCTGCTCGGCGCCGCCCCCGACAGCGCCTTCCTGATCTCCGTCGCCCCCGACAGCCCGCAGCTCCAGCCGGACTCCCGGCTCCAGGACCACCTCGTCGCCGGTCTCTCGCGGCCCGCCTGCCTGACCCTCGCCGCCCGGCTGGCCGGCCGTCCCCTGGACGCCGCCGAGAAGGCGTGGGCGGTGGACCTCTGGTTCGAGTCCGAGGGCCTGCCGCTGCGCTTCGTCCAGGCCGCCGCGCTGCTGCGCCAGCGGGACGTGGCGGTGGACGCGCTGGTCGCCGCCGAGGAGGACCGGATGGACGTCTTCGGCGCGGTGAAGGAGCCCGTCCACCACCCCGACCCGGCGGTCCGCGAGGCCGCGCTGCGCGACACCGTGCCGCTGCCCTCGGTCGCCGAGTCCACCCGGCCCGCCGTCCGGCTCGCCGAGGGGCTGAGCGAGACCGCGCAGGCCGTGCTGCGGCTCGCGGTGGCGTTCGGCGGCGAGTGCCCGACCGCCCCGCACCTGCCCGCGCTGATCGACGTCGGCCAGGGCGAGAGCGCGCTCGCCGAACTCGCCGACGCCGGGCTCTCCGTCTCGATCGGCGGCCACCACCGGCTCACCGCCGGAGCGCTGGAACTGCTCGCCCCGCACTGGCCGGCCCGGGGCAGCGCCGACGGCGCCGCCCAGCACTTCGCCTGGTGGATCGGCCACTCCTCGGTCTCGCTGCCGCAGATCGCCGCCGAGGCCGAGGTGGTGATCGGCGCCCTGCTCGCCGACCAGGCCGCCGGACGGCACGACGCGGTGCTGCGGCTGGCCCGCGCCGCCGCCCCCGCGCTGGCCCTGGCGCTGCGCTGGGGGGCCTGGGAACGCGCCCTGCAGCTCGGCCTGGAGGCCGCCCGGCGGACCGGCGCGAGGTCCGACGAGGCCTGGTTCCACCACGAGCTCGGCGTGTACGCCGTCTGCGCCCATGAACCCGGCCGGGCCATGGCCGAGTTGGAGGCCGCGCTGGCGCTGCGCGGAGCGCTCGGCGAGGTGCGCGGGGCGGCCGGGGCGCGCCGGATGCTCGATCTGCTGCGCGCCGACGG
>NZ_BAAAKJ010000015.1:2218-3902 GCF_039527695.1 Kitasatospora putterlickiae | reverse complement strand
AGAGTTATCCCGCTCACCTTAGGATTCTCTCCTCGCCTACCTGTGTCGGTTTGCGGTACGGGCACCCTCATCCTCACGAGAGGCTTTTCTTGGCAGTGTGAAATCAGGAACTTCGGTACTCTATTTCCCTCCCCATCACAGCCCGAGCTTACGATGAACGGATTTGCCTGCTCATCACTCTCACTGCTTGGACGTGCATATCCATCAGCACGCTTCCCTATCCTCCTGCGTCACCCCATTGCTCAAACGGATGAAAGGTGGTACAGGAATGTCAACCTGTTTTCCATCGCCTACGCCTTTCGGCCTCGGCTTAGGTCCCGACTAACCCTGAGCGGACGAGCCTTCCTCAGGAAACCTTAGGCTTTCGGTGGACAAGATTCTCACTTGTCTTTCGCTACTCATACCGGCATTCTCACTTCTAAGCGCTCCACCCGTTCTTCCGATCGGACTTCGCTGCGCTTAGAACGCTCTCCTACCATTGTACCAACGGTACAATCCGCAGCTTCGGTGATACGTTTAGCCCCGGTATATTTTCGGCGCAGAGTCACTCGACCAGTGAGCTATTACGCACTCTTTAAATGATGGCTGCTTCTAAGCCAACATCCTGGTTGTCTAAGCAACTCCACATCCTTTTCCACTTAACGTATACTTAGGGACCTTAGCTGGCGGTCTGGGCTGTTTCCCTCTCGACTATGAACCTTATCACCCATAGTCTGACTCCCAAGCTCAAGTTGTTGGCATTCGGAGTTTGACTGAATTCGGTAACCCGATGAGGGCCCCTAGTCCAATCAGTGCTCTACCTCCAAAACTCGATTCTTGAGGCTAGCCCTAAAGCTATTTCGGAGAGAACCAGCTATCTCCGTGTTCGATTGGCATTTCACCGCTACCCACACCTCATCCCCGCACTTTTCAACGTACGTGGGTTCGGGCCTCCAGTAAGTGTTACCTTACCTTCACCCTGGACATGGGTAGGTCACACGGTTTCGGGTCTGCGACCTCATACTCATACGCCCTGTTCAGACTCGCTTTCGCTGCGGCTCCACATCTTCTGCTTAACCTTGCATGAGATCGAAACTCGCCGGTTCATTCTACAAAAGGCACGCTGTCACCCATTAACGGGCTCCAACTACTTGTAAGCACACGGTTTCAGGTTCTCTTTCACTCCCCTCCCGGGGTGCTTTTCACCTTTCCCTCACGGTACTGGTTCGCTATCGGTCACTAGGGAGTATTTAGCCTTGGGAGATGGTCCTCCCGGATTCCGACGGAATTTCACGTGTTCCGCCGTACTCAGGATCCACTCCGGAGGAAACCAGGTTTGAATTACAGGGCTGTTACCTTCTTCGGCAGGTCTTTCCAGACCGTTTCATCTACCTGATTTCTTGGTAACTCCGTATGGAGTGTCCTACAACCCCAGAAGGCAAGCCTTCTGGTTTGGGCTGTTTCCCGTTCGCTCGCCGCTACTTAGGAAATCGCGTTTGCTTTCTCTTCCTCCGGGTACTGAGATGTTTCAGTTCCCCGGGTTACCTTCCTTACCCTATGGATTCAGATAAGGATACTGCCCCATTACGGACAGCGGGTTTCCCCATTCGGAAATCTCCGGATCAAAGCTTACTTACAGCTCCCCGAAGCATATCGGTGTTTGTCCCGTCCTTCATCGGCTCCTAGTGCCAAGGCATTCACCGTG
>NZ_BAAAKJ010000015.1:1696-2148 GCF_039527695.1 Kitasatospora putterlickiae | reverse complement strand
AACCGAGTACGCTCTTTTTTGGTCACGAAGTGACCTTATCTTCCTTAGAAAGGAGGTGATCCAGCCGCACCTTCCGATACGGCTACCTTGTTACGACTTCACCCCAATCATTGGCCCCACCTTAGGCGGCTGGCTCCAAAAGGTTACCCCACCGACTTCGGGTGTTGCCAACTCTCGTGGTGTGACGGGCGGTGTGTACAAGGCCCGGGAACGTATTCACCGCGGCATGCTGATCCGCGATTACTAGCGATTCCGGCTTCATACAGGCGAGTTGCAGCCTGCAATCCGAACTGAGAATGGTTTTATGGGATTAGCTTCACCTCGCGGCTTCGCTGCCCTTTGTACCATCCATTGTAGCACGTGTGTAGCCCAGGTCATAAGGGGCATGATGATTTGACGTCATCCCCACCTTCCTCCGGTTTGTCACCGGCAGTCACCCTAGAGTGCCCAAC
>NZ_BAAAKJ010000015.1:0-1686 GCF_039527695.1 Kitasatospora putterlickiae | reverse complement strand
ATGCTGGCAACTAAGGTCAAGGGTTGCGCTCGTTGCGGGACTTAACCCAACATCTCACGACACGAGCTGACGACAACCATGCACCACCTGTCACTCTGTCCCCGAAGGGAACCCTCTATCTCTAGAGGTAGCAGAGGATGTCAAGACCTGGTAAGGTTCTTCGCGTTGCTTCGAATTAAACCACATGCTCCACCGCTTGTGCGGGCCCCCGTCAATTCCTTTGAGTTTCAGCCTTGCGGCCGTACTCCCCAGGCGGAGTGCTTAATGCGTTAACTTCAGCACTAAGGGGCGGAAACCCCCTAACACCTAGCACTCAACGTTTACGGCGTGGACTACCAGGGTATCTAATCCTGTTCGCTCCCCACGCTTTCGCGCCTCAGCGTCAGTTACAGGCCAGAGAGTCGCCTTCGCCACTGGTGTTCCTCCACATATCTACGCATTTCACCGCTACACGTGGAATTCCACTCTCCTCTCCTGCACTCAAGCCTCCCAGTTTCCAATGACCCTCCACGGTTAAGCCGTGGGCTTTCACATCAGACTTAAGAAACCGCCTGCGCGCGCTTTACGCCCAATAATTCCGGACAACGCTTGCCACCTACGTATTACCGCGGCTGCTGGCACGTAGTTAGCCGTGGCTTTCTGGTCAGGTACCGTCAAGGTACAAGCAGTTCCTCTTGTACTTGTTCTTCCCTGACAACAGAGCTTTACGATCCGAAGACCTTCATCACTCACGCGGCGTTGCTCCGTCAGACTTTCGTCCATTGCGGAAGATTCCCTACTGCTGCCTCCCGTAGGAGTCTGGGCCGTGTCTCAGTCCCAGTGTGGCCGATCACCCTCTCAGGTCGGCTACGCATCGTTGCCTTGGTGAGCTCTTACCTCACCAACTAGCTAATGCGCCGCGGGCCCATCTGTAAGTGACAGCATAAAAGCCGTCTTTCAACTTCCGACCATGCGGTCGGAGGTGTTATCCGGTATTAGCCCCGGTTTCCCGGAGTTATCCCGATCTTACAGGCAGGTTGCCCACGTGTTACTCACCCGTCCGCCGCTCGTTCCACAAGTTTCATCCCGAAGGAATCAACTTGTTTCACGCGCTCGACTTGCATGTATTAGGCACGCCGCCAGCGTTCGTCCTGAGCCAGGATCAAACTCTCCAATAAATGTTGTCATCGCACATAAAGTGCTCAACTATTACTGAGAAACAAGTTTTCCTGTCACTCATAAATCAATGCTATTTAAATAGCGAATTGACGTACTGGTTGTTTTGTTCAGTTTTCAAGGTTCGAAATAGTAATTTTTAATGGTGGGCCTGAGTGGACTTGAACCACCGACCTCACGCTTATCAGGCGTGCGCTCTAACCGACTGAGCTACAGGCCCCATTATGGAGCGGGTGATGGGAATCGAACCCACGACATCAGCTTGGAAGGCTGAGGTTTTACCACTAAACTACACCCGCATATTTGATTTTTACTGGTCGGGAAGACAGGATTCGAACCTGCGACCCCATGGTCCCAAACCATGTGCTCTACCAAGCTGAGCTACTTCCCGGGTCGAATGGTGCGCCCGAGAGGAGTCGAACCCCTAACCTTCTGATCCGTAGTCAGACGCTCTATCCAATTGAGCTACGGGCGCTTTTTTGCGACAAGATTTATTATAACACAACCACAATATCTTTGCAAGAAGTTTTT
>NZ_BAAAKJ010000014.1:20071-28472 GCF_039527695.1 Kitasatospora putterlickiae | reverse complement strand
GGCCGGCAGACGGCCGGCCGGTAGGCCGGTGGGCGGGGCGGCGGGGTCCGGTGCGGCGACCGGGCCCCGCCGTCACGCACGCGTCCTAAAGACTGGTGAACCCGTCCTCCAGGATCGCGAAGGTGCGGTCGATCAGGTCGGCGAAGTCCTCGGCGCCGCCGGCCTCGGCCCACTGCAGCACGGCCTCGGCGGTGGCCGCGGCGAGCGCGGCGGCGGTGATCCGCATCGCGAAGGTGGGCTCCTGGACGCCGGCCCGCCGGGTCAGCACGGCGAGGTAGAGCCGCTGCGGGGGGCTGGTGGCGTCGAAGATCCGGGAGCGCAGCGCCGGGACGTCCTTGATCAGCCGCATCCGGACCACCAGTTCCTCGCGATCGTGCTCCAGCAGGTGCCGGACCAGCTCGGTGAGGGCCTCCCGGCAGGAGCGCAGGAACGATTCGTCGGAGGGCCTGGCGAGCAGCGCCTCGATCATCGCCGGATCGTACTCGTCGGTGAGGACGAGGTCCTCCTTGGTGGCGAAGTACCGGAAGAAGGTGGAGGGGGAGACCTCGGCGGCGGCCGCAATCTGGTCCACCGTGGTGTTCTCGTACCCCTGTTCGGCGATCAGCCGGTACGCCTCGCGCCGGATCGTCTGGCGGGTCTTCAGCTTCTTGCGCTCGCGCAGCGACAACGGCGCCTCCAGCATCGCCTGGATCGGATCGCCAGGTCCCGCCGGAGGCGCCGTCGCCGGCCGCGTTGTGCTCATGCCTTCGATTATCCGTGATCCGTCGCGGGCACCGCGGTGGGCCCGGCGGTGGGCCCGGTGGGCGGTCCGGCCGGCTCGACGGCCGGCATCCGCAGCGCGACCAGGACCGCCGACAGCACCGCGATCGCCCCGGAGACCAGCAGCACCACCGTCATCCCGTGCACGTAGGCGCCGTGCGCGGAGGCGGCCAGCGCCGGGTGGCCGGTGGCGGCGGCGACCGCGTCGGCGGCGACCACCGACCGGCCGGCCTGCTCGGCCGCGTCCGCCGGCAGCCCGCCGGTGTCCAGCGCGCCCCGGTAGGTGTTGGCGAGCAGGCTGCCGAAGACGGCGACCCCGATCGCCCCGCCGACCTGGCGGAAGGTCTGCATCAGGCCGACCCCGACGCCGGCCCGGGCGGGCGGCAGCGTGAGCAGGGCGGAGGCCTGCGCGGTGATGAGGGACAGGCCCATGCCGACGCCGAGCAGGGTGAGCCAGACGGCGGCGAGGCCGTAGCCGTCGGAGACCGACGTCCGGGAGCCGATGAGCAGGGCGCCGGCCAGCAGACCGAGCCCCAGCACGACCACCGTCCGGGGACTGGTCCTGGTCACCAGCCGGTCGCTGAGCCGGGCGGCCACCATCAGGCCGAGCATCATCGGCATCATCCGCAGACCGGTGCCGAAGGCGTCCGCGCCCTGGACGCTCTGGAAGTACAGCGGGAGCACGAAGAACGCGCCGAACAGGACCAGCGACACCAGCGTGGCGGCCACCGTCGACCAGCGGAAGGCGCCGTCGGCGAGCAGCGAGAGGTCGAGCATCGGGTCGCGCTGCCGCCGGCTGCGCAGGACGAGCAGGGTGAGCGCGATCAGCGCGCCGCCGACGGTGCCGAGCACCAGCGGGTCGGTCCAGCCGCGCTCGGGGCTCTCGATGATGCCGTAGGTGAGCGCGGCCAGCCCGCCGGCGCCGAGCACGGTGGCGGGCAGGTCGATCCGGGGCGCGGCGGGGTTGCGGGTCTCCGGCAGCAGGAGGACGCAGGCGGTGATGCCGATCGCCACCAGCGGCAGGTTGATCGCGAAGATCGCGCCCCACCAGTAGTGCTGGAGGATGAAGCCGCCGATCAGCGGGCCGAGCGGGGTGCCGACGGCCAGCGCCGCGGCCAGGATCGCGGTGGCGCGCCGCTGCTCGGTGGCCGGGAAGAGCCCCGGGATCACCGCCATGGACATCGGCATCACCAGCGCCCCGGCCAGGCCCATCGCGGCGCGGGCGGCGATCAGCGTGGCCGGGCTGTCGGCGAGCATGCCGGCCGCCGAGGCGAGGCCGAACATGGCGAGGCCCAGGGTGAGGGTGAGACGGCGGCCGAAGCGGTCGCCGATCAGCCCGGCCGGGAGCATCACGGCGGCGAAGACCACGGTGTAGGAGTCGACGATCCACTGCTGCTGACCGGTGGTGGCCTGGAGCTGGGAGGCCAGGGTGGGCAGGGCCACGTTCAGGACCGTCATGTCGAGGCTGATCACCAGAACGCTCAGCGCGACCGCGATGAGCGCGAGCCAGCGCCGTGGATCCGGGCCGGGCGGGGCCGCCTGGCCGACGGGCGGAGTGGGCACGGGAAACCTCCGGAGACCTGCGAAAGGGAGTCTCTGTCAAATGACAGTAACTCCTAAAAGATGCCCACCGTCAATTCCCGACCGGTTCCGGCGGCTCGTCACGCTCCGTCATGTGTCCTGGAAGTGCGCGTTCCGCACGGGGAATTGACGCAACGTTGATCTGTCGTTCGCCCCTTTCCGGCGGTTGCGGGTGACTGTCGGTAGATACCATGTGGCCGTCGGTCAGTGCGGGCCGGCGCGTGCCGAGAGCGGAGAAGGGGTGGGGCGGCAGGGGCCGACCACGAGCCCGGCGCAGGAAGGAGAAGCCGTCAATGGCCGTTCGGGAGTCGGGTGCCCAGATCTGGGGTGCCGCGGTGGTGGTGGGCTCGGCGCTGGCCGTGGTCGCGGCCTATCTGATCAACGGCGCCGCGCTGGTGCTGGTGGTCGCCGGGATCGAGGTGCTGCTGCTGATGGTCTACGTGGGGCGGCGCTGGCGGCTGCTCCATCAGGCGCCGGAGCCGGACCGCCGGTCGGCGTCGCGCGGGCACCGGACGGCCGGCGGCCTGGTGGACGCCGCGCACTGCGAGCGCTGCCGCCGGGCCCGGGAGGCGATCGACGCGCGGCGGGCGGGGCGGCCGGTCCGCGACCCGCGGCCCCACGAGCGCCTCGACCGGCCGCGCGAGCGCCGGCACGACCCGGCGTACGACCGCGCGCCCCAGGACGGCGCGCCCCACGACCACCCGCCCCGCGACCGCCCGCCCCGCGACCACCCGACGCACGACCGCGCGCCGTACGAGCGGGCGGCACATGAGCGGACGCCGCACGACCGGGCGTTCGAGCGCCCGGCCCGGGAGTGGACGGCGGAACGGGCGGCCGCCCGGTCGCACGACCGGACGACCGCCCGTCACGGGGCGCCGGGCTCAGCCGGCCGTGCTGTAGGCCACCAGTGACACCCCGACGTACTGGGTGATGAAGGCCCCGAGGGTGAAGGCGTGGAAGACCTCGTGGAAGCCGAACCAGCGCGGTGACGGGTTCGGCCGCTTGAGCCCGTACACCACGCCGCCGATGCTGTAGAGCACGCCGCCGACGATCATCAGGACCAGGACCGCGACGCCGCCGGCGCGCAGGAAGTCCGGCAGGAAGAACGCGGCGGCCCAGCCCAGCGCGAGGTACACCGGCGTGTAGAGCCAGCGCGGCGCGCCGACCCAGAAGACCCGGAAGGCTATTCCCGCCAGCGCGCCGCCCCAGACCGCCCAGAGCAGCACCTGCCGGGCGGCACCGTCCAGCAGCAGGATGGTGAACGGGGTGTAGGTCCCCGCGATGATCAGGAAGATGTTCGCGTGGTCCAGCCGGCGCAGGATCGCGTCGCCGCGCGGGCCCCAGTGGAAGCGGTGGTAGACCGCGCTGACCCCGAAGAGCAGCCACGCGCTGACGGAGTAGATCGCGCACGCGATCCTCTCGGGCCCCGGTTCGGCCAGGCAGATCAGCACGATCCCGGCGGCGACCGTGGCGGGGAACATTCCGGCGTGCAGCCAGCCGCGCCACTTCGGCTTGCTCTCGGCACGCTCCGTGCTCGTCAGGAGCTCAGCAGTCATGGGCGGCATGTTACCGCTACCTACGGGTCCGTAGGTTACTGGGTCGTAGGAAGTGGCGCTCATCACGACTTGGACGTTTTGGAGCATTGGAAGGGGGGTCCACCGCCCTCCGAAGGTGCCGGACTCGCCTCTCTACTGATCAGTAATCATCCGTACTGTAGTAAAAGATGCGTCAATTCTGCCGTTGTGCCGTGATCCGGCAGGGGTGCCAGAGCTACGCTGCAAGCACCCTCAACCCCCGCTACGCCGTCTCCCCGCCGGGATGGCGTGAAACGGAGCGATCGTGTCGAACGAGAACTCGGCTGCTCTCAGCGCCGCGCCCACCCGCCACCAGCGTCTGCTGGCGTGGGTGAACGAGATCGCGGAGCTCACCCAGCCGGACCGCGTCGAATGGTGCGACGGTTCCGAGGAGGAGTACCAGCGCCTCGCGGACCTGCTCGTCGCCCAGGGCACTTTCAAGAAGCTCAACGAGGAGAAGCGACCCAACTCCTACTACGCCGCCTCGGACCCCTCCGACGTGGCGCGTGTGGAGGACCGCACCTTCATCTGCTCCGAGCAGGAGAAGGACGCCGGCCCGACCAACCACTGGAAGGCTCCCGCCGAGATGCGCGAGATCTTCCAGGGCGAGCAGGGCCTGTTCCGCGGCGCCATGAAGGGCCGCACCATGTACGTCGTGCCGTTCTCGATGGGCCCGGTCGGCTCCCCGCTGGCCGCCTACGGCGTCGAGATCACCGACTCCGCCTACGTCGCCGTGTCGATGCGCGTGATGACCCGCATGGGCCAGGCCGTGCTGGACCAGCTCGGTGAGGACGGCGACTTCGTCAAGGCCGTGCACACCGTCGGCGCCCCGCTCGCCGAGGGCGAGGCGGACGTGCCGTGGCCGTGCAGCAGCACCAAGTACATCTCGCACTTCCCGGAGAGCCGGGAGATCTGGTCCTTCGGCTCCGGCTACGGCGGCAACGCCCTGCTCGGCAAGAAGTGCTACGCGCTGCGCATCGCCTCGACCATGGCCCGCGACGAGGGCTGGCTGGCCGAGCACATGCTCATCCTGAAGCTCACCCCGCCGGCGGGCCCCGCGGGCGAGGCCGAGCCCACGTACGTCGCGGCCGCCTTCCCGTCCGCCTGCGGCAAGACCAACCTGGCGATGCTCCAGCCCACCATCCCGGGCTGGAAGGTCGAGACGATCGGCGACGACATCGCCTGGATGCGCTTCGGCGCCGACGGCCGCCTGTACGCGATCAACCCCGAGGCGGGCTTCTTCGGCGTCGCCCCCGGCACCGGCGTGGACACCAACGCCAACGCGATCGACACCCTCTGGGGCAACACCGTC
Organism: Kitasatospora putterlickiae; assembly: GCF_039527695.1. Taxonomy (NCBI): domain Bacteria; kingdom Bacillati; phylum Actinomycetota; class Actinomycetes; order Kitasatosporales; family Streptomycetaceae; genus Kitasatospora; species Kitasatospora putterlickiae. The sequence continues at coordinate 23,246 of NZ_BAAAKJ010000014.1, read as the reverse complement.
TTCACCAACGTCGCGCTCACCGACGACGGCGACGTCTGGTGGGAGGGCCTCACCGACGAGAAGCCGGCCCACCTGACCGACTGGCGCGGCGACGACTGGACGCCGGAGTCCGGGTCCCCGGCCGCCCACCCGAACGCCCGCTTCGCCGTCCCGGCCGCGCAGTGCCCGACCATCGCCCCCGAGTGGGAGGACCCGGCGGGCGTGCCGATCTCGGCGATCCTGTTCGGCGGCCGCCGGGCCACCGCCGTCCCGCTGGTGACGGAGTCCTTCAACTGGCAGCACGGCGTCTTCCTCGGCGCCAACATCGCCTCCGAGAAGACCGCCGCCGCCGAGGGCACCGTCGGCGAGCTGCGCCGCGACCCGTTCGCGATGCTGCCGTTCTGCGGCTACAACATGGGCGACTACTTCGCCCACTGGCTGAAGGTCGGCGCCCAGGCGGACGCCGGCAAGCTGCCGAAGATCTACTACGTCAACTGGTTCCGCAAGAACGCCGACGGCAAGTTCGTCTGGCCGGGCTACGGCGAGAACAGCCGCGTGCTGAAGTGGGTCGTCGAGCGCCTGAAGGGCACCGGCGAGGGCGTCGAGACCCCGATCGGCGTGCTGCCGACCGTCGAGGGCTTCGACCTGGACGGCCTGGAGCTGTCGAAGGAGGACCTCGACCTGCTCTTCACCGTCGACGCCGACATCTGGCGTCAGGAGGCCGCGCTCGTCCCGGCCCACCTGGAGCTGTTCGGTGAGCACACGCCCACCGCGCTGTGGGACGAGTACCGAGACCTGGTCGCCCGCCTCGGCTGAGCCTGAGCCTCAGCAGGAGCGGTAGAGATGCCGGTGCGCCGCACGAACCGCGCACCGGCAAGCGACAGGACGGCCGGAGCCCCGACGGACGATCTTTCCCCGACCAAGGAGATCGCCCGGACCGGGACTCCGGCCGTAGCGTTCTGGCGAGGACGCGGCTACGGCTGGGCGTAGCCGCCGAGGAAGGTGCCGATCCGGGTGACCGCGTCGGTGATCTCCTCCGCGCGCGGCAGGGTGACCAGCCGGAAGTGGTCCGGCTCGGGCCAGTTGAAGCCGGTGCCCTGGACCAGCAGGATCCGCTCGGCGCGCAGCAGGTCGAGCACCATCCGGGCGTCGTCCTTGATCTTGAAGACCTTGGGGTCCAGCCGGGGGAAGGCGTACAGCGCGCCCTTCGGCTTCACGCAGCTGACCCCGGGGATCTCGTTGAGCAGCCGGAACGCGGCGTCCCGGGACTCCAGCAGCCGGCCGCCGGGCAGGATCAGGTCCTTGATCGACTGCCGCCCGCCGAGCGCCGCGGCCACCGCGTGCTGGGCCGGCATGTTGGCGCAGAGCCGCATCGAGGCCAGCACGGTCAGGCCCTCGACGTAGCTGCGGGCCCGGGTGCGGTCGCCGGAGAGCACCATCCAGCCGGAGCGGAAGCCCGCCACCCGGTAGGACTTGGACATGCCGTTGAAGGTGACGCAGAAGAGGTCCGGGGCCAGGCTGGCCAGCGGGATGTGCTCGGCGTCGTCGTAGAGGATCTTGTCGTAGATCTCGTCCGCGTAGATCACCAGCCGGTGCCGCCGGGCGATCCCGACCAGCCCCTCCAGCACCTCGCGCGGATAGACCGCGCCGGTCGGGTTGTTGGGGTTGATCACCACCAGCGCCCTGGTCCGGTCGGTGATCCTGGCCTCGATGTCGGCGAGGTCCGGGTACCACTCGGACTGCTCGTCGCAGCGGTAGTGCACGGCGGTGCCGCCGGCCAGCGAGACGGACGCCGTCCACAGCGGGTAGTCCGGGGCCGGGACGAGCACCTCGTCGCCGTCGTTCAGCAGCGCGGTCATCGCCAGCTGGATCAGCTCGGAGACGCCGTTGCCGAGGAAGACGTCCTCGACCGTCAGGCCGTCCAGACCGCGCTCCTCGTAGTGCATCACCACGGCGCGGCGCGCGGAGAGCAGGCCCTTGGAGTCGCCGTAGCCGTGCGCGGTGGAGAGGTTGCGCAGGATGTCCTGGAGGATCTCGGGCGGCGCGTCGAAGCCGAACAGGGCGGGATTGCCGGTGTTGAGCTTCAGGATGCGGTGGCCCTGCTCCTCCAGCCGCATCGCCTCATCGAGCACCGGACCGCGGATGTCGTAGCAGACATTGGCGAGCTTGCTGGACTGGATGACCTGCATGCCTGCCTACTTTAGGGGCACGAACGGCCGGTTGGGCGCGTGCGGCGGACGGCCCGCCGGACCACCCGGACGCCGGTGTTCCGCTACTCCTTCGATCGAGAGGCGGATGCCCTCGCCCGCCTTCCGGATCGGCGGCCGGGTGTTCGCAACCCCGCCGAAGACGAGGAACCATGGGCGGGGTGCCGTCCGGAACGAGACGGACGGCACACTGCTGTGCGGCGCCCCGGTGTCGTGGTGCGCCGGTGTCCGACGCGAGGAGGGGCGGGCCGTGATCGCGAGCGCGCTGGGAGCGGTACTGGCCGGGCTGCTGGTGGCACCGGCGCTGCGCGGCCTGGTGGTGCGGTACGCCGTGCCGGAGGACGAACCGTGGTGCCTGGCCTGCCCGTCCTGCGCGCGGGAGCTGCGCGGCCTGCCGCCCACCGGGCGGTGCCCGGGCTGCCGGACCGGTCTCGGCCCCGGTCCCTGGCGGGTGGAGGCGGTCACCGCCGCCGCGGCCGCCGCCGCGCTCGCCGCCGCGCACCCGGCGGACGCGCTGCTGCTGCTCTGGCTGGCCGGGCCCGGCGTGGTGCTCGGCTTCACCGACGCCCGGGTGCACCGGCTGCCCTACCCGCTCACCTGGACGCTGGCGGCGGGCCTCGCGGTGCTGCTGACCGCGGTGCAACTGGCCGAGGGCGCCCCGGGGGCGCTGCCGCGCTGCCTGCTGGTGGCGCTGGCCGCCGCGGTGCTGTTCGAAGTCCCGGTCCAGCTGGGGCTGGTGGGCGCGGGGGACACCGTGCTGGCGCTCGGCCTCGGCGCGCTGCTCGGCCGGTACGGCTGGTCGGCGGCCTTCGCCGGCCTGGCCTGCTCCGTGCTGCTGGCCGGGCTCTGGTCGGTCGGCGTGCTGCTGACCGCCCTGGTGCGGCGCCGTCCGGTGCGCGGCCGGGAGGTGCCGCTGGGACCGTTCCTGCTGCTCGGCACCCTGCTGGCGGTGCTCGGCCACTCCTAGGGTCCGTCTTCAAACCCCCGTC